>NZ_JBXUOY010000167.1:0-12125 GCF_057196705.1 Streptomyces sp. ATLC9
CCGTCCCGCCGGGGCCGGGACGGTCGCCGGGCGCGCCGGGGGCCGGCGCCCTGCCGCGAACCCCCGCGGCCGGGAGCCGCGGACCGGGGATCAGGCCAGCGAGAGGAAGAGCTTCTCCAGCCGGGCCCGCATCTGCTCGCGGTCGAGGGCGGCCGCGGGGTCGCCGTCGGGGCTGTCGGCCAGGCAGCGCTGCAGACCGGTGGCGATGACCGCGAAACCGGCCTTGTCCAGGGCCCGGGAGGCCGCCGCGAGCTGTGTGACGACCTCCTCGCAGTCCCGCCCCTCCTCGATCATCTTGATCACTCCGGCGATCTGGCCCTGCGCCCTTCGCAGCCGGTTGACCACCGTCTTGAGTTCCTCGGCCGCCATCGCCAGTTCCACGGAACCTCCCCTTTCATACCCCACCGGGTACCCTACCTGCCGGGTCGTCCTCCCCGCGTTCGAAGGAAACATCTCACACACGTCCACCGCTCCCGCACTCACCGTCGAACAGAGCGGCACAGGCGTGCACGAGCTGACCGTCGTCGACGTGCGCACTCCCGGCGAGTACGCGCCCTGCCACCTGCCCGGCGCCCACAACAT
Source organism: Streptomyces sp. ATLC9 (assembly GCF_057196705.1). Lineage (NCBI taxonomy): Bacteria > Bacillati > Actinomycetota > Actinomycetes > Kitasatosporales > Streptomycetaceae > Streptomyces > Streptomyces sp. ATLC9. Next base: position 583 of record NZ_JBXUOY010000167.1, read on the forward strand.
CCCCCTGGACCACCTCCAACAGGTCCGTGTGCCGGCCGCACTGCCCCGTAACCGCCCCCTGGCCGCGCCGGCCGGCTGACGCCACCCCCTTCCCGTACGTCCGAGCCCGCCCCGCGCCCCGGTGGTGTCGCACCGCCGCTCCGGGGGTACCGCGGGGCGGGACGGCTCCGAGGCCGTGTACGGATGGGAGGAAGCTGATGTCCGAGATGACCGCGGTGCGGCTCACCGGCTGGCAGAAGCCTCCGGAGGTGACCCGGGTCCCGGTGCCGGAACCCGGCCCGGGAGAGGTTCTGCTGAAGGTGGCGGGCGCGGGCGTGTGCCACTCCGACCTGCACGTCATGGACTGGCCCGCCGGAGCGATGCCCTACGACCTGCCCTTCACCCTGGGCCACGAGACCTCCGGCTGGGTGCACACCCTGGGACCCGGCACCCGGAACACCGGGCTGCGCGAGGGCGACGCGGTGCTGGTCTACGGCCCCTGGGGCTGCGGGGTGTGCCCCGCCTGCGCCCGGGGAGCGGAGAACTACTGCCACCGGGCCGCCGAGCTCCGGGCCGCCGGCGGAGGGCTGGGCCTGGACGGCGGTATGGCCGAGTACATGCTCGTCCCCTCCGCCCGGCTGCTCGTACCCCTGGGCGACCTGGACCCGCGCACCGCCGCCCCGCTGACCGACGCCGCGCTGACGCCCTACCACGCCGTCAAGCGCTCCCTGCACAAGCTGGTGCCGGGCACGGCGGCGGTGGTGATCGGCGTGGGCGGGCTGGGGCACATGGCCGTACAGCTGCTGAAGGCGTTGAGCCCGGCCGACGTCATCGCCGCCGACCTCTCATCCGACAAGCTCGACCTGGCCGCCGGGGCGGGCGCCGACCACTGCGTGCCCGCCGGAGAGGGGGACGCCGACCGGATCCGCACGCTGACCGGTGGCCTCGGCGCCGCCCTGGTGCTGGACTGCGTCGGCGCCGACCCCACCATGGCCACCGCCGCCGCGTGCGCCGCCGTGGAGGCCGACATCACCGTCGTCGGGCTGGCCGGCGGCACCCTGCCCGTCACCTTCGGGGCCGTTCCCTTCGAGGCGGCGGTGTCGATCCCGTACTGGGGTACCCGGCCGGAGCTGGCCGAGGTCGTCGCCCTCGCCCGCGCCGGGCGGATCCGTCCGCACGTGGAGGTCCATCCGCTGGGTGAGGCGGGCGAGGTCTACCAGAGGCTGCGCGACGGCCGGGTCGACGGCCGGGCGGTGCTGGTGCCCACCGCCGAGGCCTGACCCGCCGTCCGGCGTCCGCCGGCCGGGAGTGCGCCCCTTCGGCCCCCATGGAGCGGGGCGCGACCGGGTACCCGTGCACGGGTACCCGATCGCCGCGGCAGAGCCCGTGCCGGGCGGAGGGCCCGAGGTGAGGAGGCGTTGGGCGTGCCGGACAAGGAGCACCAAGGACTGCCGGATCCCGGTGACATCGGCCGGCGGGTGGCACTCCAGCGCGAGCGGCTGGGGCTCACCCGCGAGGAGGCCGCCGTACGGGCCGGCATGGCACCGGGCTATCTGGAGTACCTGGAGAAGCACCCCTCGGCGCCGAGCGGGCCGGGGCTGCTCAGGCTGGCCGCCGCCCTGGAGACCTCCGTGGAGTGGCTGCGCGGCGGCGGCACCAACACTCCGCCCGGGCGAGGCCGTGCCACGGGCCGCCCCCGGCACCTCGAAATCGACGAGGAGGAGTGCTGGGCCAGGCTCTCCACGCACGGCGTGGGGCGCATCGCGGTCACCACGGCCGACGGGCCCGCCATCATCCCGGTGAACTACCAGGTCGCGGACGGCTCGATCGCCTTCCGCACCAAACCCGGCTCCGCGCCCTCGGCGGCCGTGGGGCACGAGGCGGCGTTCGAGGTCGACTACGTGGACGACGCCTTCCGGCGCGGCTGGAGCGTCCTGGTCGTCGGCCGTGCCCGGGCCGCGGGAGAGGAGGAGGCCCGACGCCTGGCCGAACAGGAGTCCGGCGGGCCCTGGGCCGGGAAGGAGGGGCGGGACCTGTGGGTGGTCGTCCGCGCCGAACGCGTCACCGGGCGCCGCATCCACACGGAGGACTGACCGCCGACGCGCTCCTTCCGCCGGAGTGAGGTGCCGTCGTCGGTGTGAAATAATGTGCCAAGTGCACAGTACCCCCAGAAGAATCGAGCAAGTGCTGGCAGGACGGAGACCATGAGGGCCGGACAGGAGGAAGAGGCGGAGGTGCCCGCCGGAGCAGTGCCGGAGGCTCGCTACCCCAGGTCTCCGGTGCCGCTGGAGGAGGCCGAGTGGGTGTGGCGGACCCTGGCCTCCCAGGCCATGGAGGAGGGCGCGAAGCCGGAGACGGTGCGGCTGGCCGTGGTGACCGGCCTGGCCAGGGCCTCCGGCGCACGCTACGGCGACCTGCTGAGGTGTACGGTGCGGTCGCTGGACCTGGGGGCGGGCCGGGTGGACGTCGAGCACGGCAAGCACCGCGTCCCGCGGCGGCACGGCCTGGACGCGGGTACGGTGCTCGTACTGCGCCGCTGGATGGACGTCCGCGCCGACCTGTGCGCCGAGCTGGAGGGTTCGGTCCCCGAGGCACTGCTGCTGACGGTCCACCACACGCACGACAACGGGGTGACGGTCGCGGCCGGGCTGCCCATCACCCGGCAGGGCCTGGTGCTCTCCTGGCGCCGCTTCGTGTACCGCACCAACGCCGCCCACGCCGGCCGGCGCCCCCCGCTGCCCACCCGCTTCGAACAGCTTCGCCGCGCCTGGACCACCGCCGGGGCGTGACGCGCCCGTCCGCCGCGGGCGCGGTCGCCGCCGTCACGGTCCGGTCGGTGGCGGACGCGCCGACGGCGCGGCGGCCAGGGTGGAGGCGGCGGAGGCGGTTCCGGTCAGGGCGGTGAGGGTGCCCGCGGCAGCCAGCGCCAGGGCGGCACCCGCGACCAGCGCGTTGCGCAGCGAGGAGCGGACGCGCCGGCCCGATGCTCTGGGCTCGTGGGAGGGGCGGGGGGCGATCACTGCGGTCCCTTCGTCCGTGGCCCGTCGCCGCCCTGCCGGGGCAGGACGGCACGCTTGTCGGGCCGGGTGCGTGTGCCGTTCGCTGCTCCCGGGCCTGCCGTCCGGCGTGGAGCCAGTGACAGGTCCATGGCGATCAGTAGCGATCGAAGTGGAGTATGTGTGGACTGTGAGCCGCCGTCAATGCTTCCTTCCGGGAAAGTTTCGGATGACGTTGAGGGCTCTTTTCCTTTGTTTGACAGGGTGTTGAGGCTAATGAAGAAGGGTTCGGGAAGATTTAGGCATGTGATCAGGCGAAAGTTTCGGTCACTTTCCGGATGGAGTGGAGAGGGGTCCGCCGGGCGGCTGCGAGCCTTGGTCCGGACAGCACAAGGCCGCGCCGCGACGAGGGGGGAGGGGGCGTCGCGGGCGCGGCCGCACCGTGCGCATGCCCGGCGACCCGCCGTTCACACCCGGCCGTCCGTGGAAAAATGGTCCGGCCCCCGCGCCGGCCCCGCGCGCTCCGGGCCGCGCCGGTCCCTGGCCGTGCGAAGCGGTACGCCCGCGGCCGTCGCCCCGCCCGTACAGGGAGCGTGACGGCGCATCACCCGGTCGGCGTACCCGCCTGTCTGGCCAGGGGCGATGTCACCGCTGTCCACGGAGCGCTTCTATCCTTCCTCCGGAGCCGGGCCGTGCGCGGACGGCCCGGCTCCGCGCCGCCCGGCCGGGCGGACGTCCGGACGGCCCGGACCCCTCAAGCGACGTACGGAGTGTGCCCATGGCCCTGTGGAACCGCCTCAAGGAATCCGCCCGGACGATGCAGGCCCAGCTGGAGGAGAGGAGGAACGAGCTCAGAGGCGGCGCGTTCCGCGACGCGTCCATGGCGATGTGCGCGCTCGTCGCCGCGGCCGACGGCACGGTCGATCCGGCCGAACGGCGCCGTGTCGCCTATCTGATCGCACACAACGAGGTGCTGAGGAACTTCCCCGCGGACGAGCTGCGAAGCCTGTTCGAAGAGCGGCTGGACGCGATCGCCGCCGACCGCGAGCGCGGCAGGGCCGGGGCCCTCCAGGAGATCGCGGGGGTCAGGAGGAAACCGCTGGAGGCCCGCGCCGTCGTCCAGATCGGCATCGTCATCGGCGGCGCCGACGGCCGCTTCGACCTCGCCGAACGCGCCGTGGTCCGCGAGGTCTGCCAGGCTTTGGATCTGTCCCCGCACGAGTTCGACCTGTGAACCGGGGCGCGGGGGCAGTGGCATGGCACCCGCGCCCCGTTCTCCCGCCGGGACCGCCGTCCCTCGCCCACATGGCCCACCGCGCCGTTTCGCGCCGCGCGCCACGGGAACTCACCGCGAGCGGCAACCGAACGGCACGACGTACGTCTCCGTACGGCGACGTACGGAGACGTACAGCGAGGGACAGAGGAACAGATGCAGATCGGCTACAAACTGGCGGCGGAGGCGTTCGGCCCCGCCGAACTCGTCCGGCAGGCGGTCCGTGCGGAGCAGGCCGGTTTCGACTTCGTCGAGATCAGCGACCACTACCACCCGTGGCTGGACAACCAGGGCCACTCCCCGTTCGCCTGGACGGTCCTGGGCAGCATCGCGGCGAAGACCGAGCGCATCGGACTGGCCACCGGCGTGACCTGCCCGACCGTGCGGTACCACCCGGCGATCATCGCCCAGGCCGCCGCGACGCTCGCCCTGCTCTCCGAGGGCCGGTTCGTCCTCGGTGTCGGTGCCGGCGAGCGGCTCAACGAACACGTCGTCGGCCGGGGCTTCCCCGCCGTCGCCGCACGCCACGAGATGTTCCGCGAGGCCCTGGAGATCATCCGGCTGCTGTGGCGCGGCGGATACCGGTCCTACGAGGGCAGGCACCTGCGCCTGGAGGACGCGCGGGTCTTCGACCTCCCCGGGGAACTCCCTCTGATCGCGGTGGCGGCCAGCGGCGGCCCGTCGGCGCGGATCGCCGCCGAGCTCGGCGACGGGCTGTTCGCGACCGAGGCCAAGCCGGAGATCACGCGCCACTACCACGACGCCGGCGGTTCCGGACCCGCCTACGCCGAGGTGCCCGTGGCCTGGGCGCCCGACGAGCGCGCCGCGGCCCGTGCCGTGCTGGAGACCGCGCGGTGGGCCGTGACCGGCTGGAAGGTGATGAGCGAGCTGCCCAACCCGGTCAACTTCGCGGCCGCCACCACCACCGTCCGCGAGGAGGACATGCTCGAGAACTTCGCCTGCGGCCCGGACCCGGCCAGGTTCACCGAGATGGCGCAGCGGTACGTCGACGCGGGTTTCGACCGGCTGGTGCTGATGAACGCCGGCCCCGACCCGGACGGCTTCCTGGACTTCTACAGCAGCGAGCTGGACCGGCGCATCCGCGCACTGTCGCCGAGCCCGGCCGGCTCCTGAGCGGACCCCGCACGGCGGAGGGGTACGGAAGGGGTGCTGCCGCAGCACCCCTTCCGTACCCCTCCGCCCGCTCCGGAGCCGGGATCAGCCCCGTTCGCCCGGAGCGGGCGTCACCCGTGCCGACAGCGGCACCGCGATGTCCTCCAGCGCTCGCCGCTCGGCCGGCACTGCCAGGAGTACGGCCACCAGTCCGGCCAGCGTCATCAGCCCGGCGCCGATCTGGAAGGCGAGCACGGTGTCCGCGACGACGCCGGACTCGGTGAGCTCGGCGAAGATCAGCGGTCCGCTGATGCCTCCGGCGGCCGTACCGATGGCGTAGAAGAAGGCGATCGCCATCGCCCGCGTCTCCATGGGGAAGACCTCGCTGACCGTCAGATAGGCCGAACTCGCCCCCGCCGAGGCGAAGAACAGCACCACGCACCAGCAGGCCGTCAGCGTGGTGGCGCTCAGATGGCCGCCGTCGAACAGCCAGGCGGTCGCGAAGAGCAGCAGACCGGAGAGGATGTACGTGCCGGAGATCATCACACGGCGGCCGACGGTGTCGAAGAACCTGCCCAGCAGCAGCGGGCCGAAGAAGTTGCCGACGGCGATGACGGCGAAGTAGTAGCCGGTCGAACCGGTGCCCACGTCGAAGAACGTGGTCAGGATCGCGCCGAAGCCGAAGGTGATGGCGTTGTAGAGGAACGCCTGGCCGACGAAGAGCGACAGCCCCAGCACCGCCCGCTTGCGGTAGTGGGAGAAGACCGTGCGGGCGATCGTCCCGAAGCCGATGCTGCGGCGCTTGTGGATGGTGATCTCACCGGCAGGCGGCGGCAGTTCGGCGCCCCTCTCGGCGCGGATGCCCTCCTCGACCTCGCTCACCAGCTTCTCGGCCTCGTCGCCCTGCCCGTGGATGAACTGCCACCGCGGGCTCTCGGGCACATGGCGGCGCACCAGCAGGATGGCCAGGCCGAAGACGACACCGAGCGCGAAGGTCAGCCGCCAGCCGATGTCGAGGGCGAAGACGTCGGTGTCCAGCATCACGATGGACAGCAGTGAGCCGCCCACCGCGCCCAGCCAGAAGCTGCCGTTGATGATCAGGTCGATGCGGCCGCGGTACTTGGAGGGGATCAGCTCGTCGATCGCGGAGTTGATGGCCCCGTACTCGCCGCCGATGCCGAAGCCCGTCAGGAAGCGGCAGGCGAAGAACCACCAGCTGGAGAAGGACAGGGCGGTCAGCGCGGTGGCGCCCAGATAGACGGCCAGGGTGATGATGAAGAGCTTCCTGCGGCCGTAGCGGTCGGTCAGCCAGCCGAAGAACAGCGCGCCCGAACAAGCTCCGGCCACGTACAGGGCCGCGGCGATACCGGTCACCTCGGCGGAGGTGATGGGCAGTCCGCTGCCCTCCTCCGCCAGCCGCCCGGCGATGTTGCCGACGACCGTGACCTCCAGGCCGTCGAGGATCCACACCGTGCCGAGCCCGATCACGATCATCCAGTGCCAGCGCGACCACGGAAGGCGGTCGAGCCGGGCCGGTACGGACGTCGTGACCGTGCCCGTACCGGCCGACGATTCCACAGGACTGCCAGTCGCCATCACCACTCCCTTCGGCGCCGTGCCGAGGGGATGCGCCTCGGCGCGCTCTCCACGGTTTCCCGGCGGAGAGTTGCCCACACGCGCCTGTACGGGGAGTGAGGACGGCGGGGGAAGGAGGGAGGCGGTCTCATGTCGAACTAGGGTGTGGACGGCCGTCGACCCGACGCCCCCGACGACCCGTAGCGACCCACCCAGGAGCCCTGCCGTGAAGCACCTCGACGGATTCCGGACACCCGATGCCGGAGAGGCGGCCGCTGACAGCACCACGTTCCCCGGCAGCGGGCGGCACGTGCTGGTCAGCGGCGCGTCACGGGGGCTGGGCCGGGCGGTGGCGCGGGCGTTCGCCGCCAACGGGGACCGGGTGGCCGTCCATCACGGCGGCCGGCGGGAGGACGCCGAGGCCACCCTGGCCTCCCTGCCCGGCGACGGCCACGTCCTGCTCGGCGCGGATCTTGCCGACCCGCGGCAGACCGCGGAGCTGGCGGACGCGGCGGCCGAGGCGCTGGGCGGTCTGGACGTCCTGGTGAACAACGCGGCCGTCAACACCCCGCACCCGCCCGCGACCACGGGGTACGAGGACTGGTGCGAGGCCTGGCGGCGGCACGTGGACGTCAACCTGCTCGGCACGGCGAACCTCAGCCACGCCGCCGCCCGCCACATGATCGGCCAGGGCACCGGCGGCCGGATCGTCAACGTCGGCTCGCGCGGGGCGTTCCGCGGCGAGCCCGGCCACCCCGCCTACGGCGCCACCAAGGCCGCCGTCCACGCGCTGGGCCAGTCCCTGGCCGTCGCCCTCGCCCCGTACGGTATCGCCGTCACCTCGGTCGCGCCGGGCTTCATCGACACCGAACGCGTCACCCACCGCCTGACCGGCCCCGAGGGGGAGGCCATCCGCGCGCAGAGCCCGTACGGGCGGGTGGCCTCGCCCGAGGAGGTGGCCGAGGCGGTGCTGTGGCTGGCCTCCCCGCGGGCCCAGTGGAGCGCGGGCGCCGTACTGGACCTGAACGGGGCCTCCTATCTGAGGACCTGAGCGGCGCCGGCCCGTCCGCCGGGGCCTGTGCCCCGAGAGGGGCGCGCCCCGCGTACGGTGCGGACGGAGCCGTCCGGCACACGCCCCGGCACGAGAGCCCCAGCATCATGGAAACGGCCGTTCACCGCCACGACGGGCTCGTCTGCGCCGACCACACCCTCCGGGGGCCCCTGGACCACGCCCGCCGGACGGCCCGGAGATCACCCTGTTCGCCCGCGAGGCGACCGCCGCCGGGCGGAAGGGGGGCCTGCCCCGGCTGCTGTGGCTCCAGGGGGCCCCGGTCACCGGGCCGAACGGCCGAACACCCCGGGAGCCTGGCTGCGCGCGGCTTCTGCGCCCTGACCTACCTGTCCCCGGCGCCCGAGGGGCTGGAGAAGGTGATGATCACCGGTGGCCTGCGACGGCGTACGGGCGGACCCGGAGGTCTGCAACCGGCTGCTGGCCATGGTGCGCGGCGAGATCTGACCGGCCGCCCCTCGCCGGGAGTGGTTCAGTCCGTGCCGCTCAGCCCCCGCCGCCGGCCTCCTCCGGCGCGTCGATGTCGTACCAGTCGTCGGCCAGCAGTCCGGCGTGCGACGGCTGCACCCCGGCCTGCACGGCGCCGTCGGCGGTGACGAACCGCAGATGGGAGGCGAGCGGCCGGCTTCGCCCGTCGGGGCTGACGCAGACCGACTCCGGCTCCAGGTAGACGTACTTGCCGGGCTGGATCCAGCCGCGGCGCGCCATACGACGGCCGTCCCTCAGAAGTTCCAGGGCTGCGGAGAAGTCCATGCGGCGAACGTAGCGGACCGCTCGGGAGGGTCTTGAGAGCCGGACTCCGGATGTGCTATTCGAGGCCCGCCCGTCGCAGCCGCCGCGGCACCACAGCCGTCAAAGCCCCACCACGCCGTCCGCGGCCGTGATTTCGTACGCCAGTGTGATTTCGCGCCTCTCGCCGGGAGCCAGACGGAGGGTGTAGCGCACCATGCCCTCCGCGTCGACGCCCTCGTCGGGCTCCGGCAGGCACGCTCCCCTTCGCAGCCGCACCTCGACGGCGGAGACCTCCGAGACCGGAACGCGCTCGCGGACCACCACGACCGCCGTCTCCCCTTCCGGGGACGAGTCCAGCCGGGAGACGAACAGCCGCACCGTACGGGTGATCACCGTGCGGTGGTTGACGCCGCTCAGGCCCGTGGTGCCGCGGCTCTCCTCGACATGGCGCACCACCCGGTAGGTGTCCTCGCCACCGAAGGCCAGTGAGACCTCCTCACCCCGCCCGGTGAACGGCAGTTCGCCGCGCCCGGTGAACCCGCCGCCGCGCACCAGGTCCACCGGACCGGCCAGCAGCACGTGCCCGGCGCCATTGACCGCCCTGACCACCCTGACCACCAGCGGCGACAGTTCGGGTGCGCACTCCAGTGCGGTGCGGCACGGCGCGGTGAACGCCGACAGCCGCACCCGGTGAGGGCGCCCGTCACAGGCCACGTCGACGGGCGCCGCAGCGGTCATCACCCGCACCTCGCCACCGTCCGACAGCCCGGGAAGCTCCGCGTCCGCCCCGGCCGACGACTCGTCCCCGACCGTGCGCACCTCCTCCTCGCGCAGATCCACCTCGACCGTGCGCCGCTCTGCGGCCGAGCGCTCGCGCAGCACCAGTTCGTCCTCGTACAGCGCCGGAGGTCCGGCGGCGAGGGCGGGCCGGGCGGTGGACAGCGACAGCCGCACCCCCTTCCAGTCCTCGCCGGTGCGCTGCCACACCACCGCGTCTGTCTCCAGGCGCACCGACCGCTCGTCCCCGGCCGGCGTCGCCCGGTACGCGGGCCGCCACAGGGCACAGGGCACCAGATGGGTCAGGCGCAGCAGGGCGGGACCGGCGCGGTCGGCCTCGACGACCACCTCCACGGCGGCCGTCAGTTCCTGCGGCTCCTCCTCGGTGCGCCGCAGGGCCCCGCGCGCGTCCCCCAGCTCCTCCTCCAGGCGGAGGAGCCGGCGCCGCAGCACGTGCAGTTCCCCGGCGCGCGACTCGTCCTCGTCGTCGGTCCGTTCCAGACCGTCCGCCCAGCGCTCCGGGTCGGCGGCACCGGCCCCGGCGCCCTCGGCGATGTCGCGGTACAGGTCCGCCCTGGCCCGGGCGACGACCGCGAGGCCGCTCTCCAGCCGCTGCCGCAGCCACCGGGCGTCACGCAGCTCCTCCTCCAGAACACGGATCCTGCGGCTGAGTTCCGAGGCGTCGTCGCCCTGGCACCCCGGGCGCGGGGGTGCGTATGTGCGCACCACACGGGCGTCGACGACCCGGACGCGGCCCGGGCCGCCGTCCCCGGTGGAAACCTCCGCGCGCAGGGAACGGTCCACGGCCAGCGGCGTCACCGGGCCGACCAGCAGCCGCTGCGCGCCCGCGGCCAGTCCGACGCTCCCGTGCCGCTCGACCCGGGCGCGGTCCTCCATGCACGTCACGGCGGTGACCGGCAGGGGGACCGGTTCCGGACGGGGGGCCGGCGCGCCGTGCCCGGCCGTGTTCCGCGGTGCGTTCGTCATGGTGCGGACCAGTCCCTCCGGTTCCCGCCGACCAGTGCCTTGCCCGCGGGGATCCGCACCTCGTACCCGCCCGTGAGGACGGTGGTCCGGCCCGGCTCCAGCTCCACCCGCCAGACCCGCGCCCCGCGCACATGGCGGCCGCCGCCGTCCCCGTCGTCGAGCGGCCTGTCGGGAGCCGTCCAGGGCGGCTCGCCCGGACGCTCCTCGATCCGTACCTCCCGGTCGGCGCTGACGGGCACGCGTTCGCGCACCTCCACCGTGATCCGGTGCGCGAGGCGGTTGGCGAGCTCGACCTCGACCGTGTGGTCGAGCACCGTCGTCCCGCCGCGCAGCCCGGCGGTGGACTCGCGCAGACGCGTACGCCGCGCCGCCTTCACACTCTCCACGGCGCCGATCCCCACCCTGCGGCGCTCCCCGGGCGCGAGGGTGGGCAGGGGCGTGGTGAGGACGAAGTCGCCCCCCACGAGGACATCGGCCGGCCCGGCCGGCAGCGGGTGGCGGGAGGCGTTGGCCAGCAGCACCGTGCCGTACACGGTCGGCTCCACCGACGGCACGCACACGTACTCCGTCACCGTCTCCACCGGGATCTCGTGGACGGGGACGGTGTGCCAGGCGCCGTCCCCGTCCACGTCCACGGGGGCCGCCGTGTCGTAGCGGTGGTGGAAGGAGCCGGCGGACCGCCGTACGTCGACCGCGTGAGCGGGCCGCGCCAGCCGCGCCACGGACTCGGCCCGCCGCCGGTGCCGGGCGACGGCCGTGCTCTCACCGCCCGGCGGTGGCCTCAGCCTGCCGCGACGGCCGGGCTCGTCCGGGCCGGCCAGTGTCAGGCCCGCGTAGTCGAGCATGCCCTCGGCCGGGGCCGGCGGGAGTACGGCTGCCGCACCGGGGGCCGCCGGGATGGCCGGGGCGAGCGGCGCGGAGGCCGCGGTGGGGGCGCCGTACGCGGCGAATCCGCGTTCAGCCCCGTGAGGAATCGGGGTGGTGTCGGGCTCCGGCTCGGGCTCCGGAGCCGCGGCCGTCCCGGCCAGGAGCGGCAGGGAAG
>NZ_JBXUOY010000168.1:0-12051 GCF_057196705.1 Streptomyces sp. ATLC9
TCCCCGTCCCGCCCGGCGCGCCGGCGCGCGCTCGACAGCGCCGCCGCCGGCCCCGGGCCGAACGCGGCGCAGACCTTCGCTCTCCGCCCGGCCGCGACCGGGCGGAACGTATGACTGTGCACGCTCCCCACCCCATCACTCCGCCCGCGCCGGGGCATCCGCGCCGGGGGCCATTCGCGCATCCCCCCGGGAGCGGGTGCGCGGCCCGGGGCCTCCTTCCGCGGACGGAGGAACGGACGGCCCCGTTTCACCCGGCCCCCTCCCGGGGACCCGTGGACAGCGAGGCCGCCGACAGGCTCACCGGAAGGGGAGACAGGGGCTCCATATGACCGATACCGCCGCACAGGCCGGGGAGACCGGGCCGCCCACCTCTGGGGGCCTGCTCCACGGCGCACAGCCGGACGTGGCGGGGGCCGCGGGCCACCGCGACCACCCGCAGCGTGTGGGCTTCTTCACCGACACCTCGATCTGCATCGGCTGCAAGGCATGCGAGGTGGCGTGCAAGGAGTGGAACGCAGTGCCCGAGGACGGCCTGGAGCTGACCGGCATGTCCTACGACAACTCCCAGGGGCTGAGCGCCTCCACCTGGCGGCACGTGGCCTTCATCGAGCAGCGCAAACCCCTGGGCAACCAGGAACCGGGCGTGGTGCACGGAGCCCTGGGCGGTGCCGACGGCACAGACGGTATGGGCGACTTCGACGCCTTCGCCGCCGCGGAGCGCCTGGGCGCCACAACCCCTGAGCCGGGCGCCCCGGCGGGGGCCGGGCCGGGCGCCCCCGCCGGGGAGATCTCCCCGATCGCGCCCGACGGGCGCACCGAGCTGCGCTGGCTGATGGCCTCGGACGTGTGCAAGCACTGCACCCACGCGGCCTGCCTGGACGTGTGCCCCACGGGTTCGCTGTTCCGCACGGAGTTCGGGACCGTCGTCGTCCAGGAGGACATCTGCAACGGCTGCGGCTACTGCGTCCCGGCCTGCCCCTACGGGGTGATCGACCAGCGCGAGGGCGACGGCCGCGCCTGGAAGTGCACCCTGTGCTACGACCGGCTGGGCGCGGGGATGGAGCCGGCCTGCGCCAAGGCGTGCCCCACCGACTCCATCCAGTTCGGCCCGCTGGACGAGCTGCGGGAGCGGGCCGCCGCCCGGGTCGCGCAGCTGCACGCCGCGGGCGTGCCCGACGCCCGGCTGTACGGCGAGGACCCGGGCGACGGCGTCGGCGGTGACGGCGCGTTCTTCCTGCTGCTGGACGAGCCGGAGGCCTACGGCATGCCGCCCGACCCGGTGGTGACCACCCGTGACCTGCCGTCGATGTGGCGGCACGCGGCGGTCGCGGCGGCGGCGATGGCCGCCGGGGTGGCCGCCTGCTTCGCGGGGAGGCGCCGGTGAGCACCCCCGAACCGAACGTGCCGGGCCCGGTCACCCCCGGCGGCCCCGGCGGAGCGGAGACGGACGGCGAGCACCCCGGCCGTACGGCCGCCACCGGCCAGGGTGGCGGCAGACACCGCCGCAGGCGCCGGCGCGGAGAGCAGCCGGTCGTCCCCGAGGCCGGGTTCACCTCGTACTACGGCATGCCGATCCTCAACCGGCCCACCTGGAAGGCCCTCGACATCGGGGGTTACCTCTTCCTGGGCGGCCTGGCCGGCGGCTCCTCCCTGCTGGCCGCCGGGGCGCACGCCACCGGGCGCCGAACCCTGGCCCGGTCGGCGAAGATCGGGGCGCTGGGGGCCATCTCCGCCTCCACCGTGGCGCTGATCCACGATCTGGGCCGGCCCGGGCGCTTCTACAACATGCTGCGGGTCGCCAAGCCCACCTCCCCCATGAGCGTGGGCTCCTGGATCCTGGCCGCCTACGGCCCGCTCGCCGGGGTGTCCGCCGTCACCGACGCGACCGGCCTGTTCCGGCGCTCCGGTGCGGCGGCCACCGCCGGCGCCGCGGTACTGGGCCCGGCCGTGGCCTCCTACACGGCCGTGCTGATCGCCGACACGGCCGTGCCGTCCTGGCACGAGGGCTACCGCGAACTGCCGTTCGTCTTCACCGGTTCGGGAGCCGCGGCGGCCGCCGGACTGGGCATGCTCACCGCTCCCGTGGAGCAGGCCGGCCCGGCCCGCCGGACCGGCCTCTTCGGGGCCGCGCTCGAACTGGGGGCCACAGCGGTGATGACCCGCCGTATGGGGCTGGCCGCCGAGCCGCTGGAGCGCGGCAGGCCCGGAGCCCTGATGCGCGCCTCCAAGGTCCTCACCGCGGCCGGCGCGGCCGCCGCACTGCTGGCCGGACCGCGCAGCCGGACCGCCGCGGCGCTCTCGGGCGCGGCTCTGCTGGCCGGTTCGGCGGCCCTTCGCTTCGGCGTCTTCGCCGCGGGCGTGGCGTCCGCGGAGGACCCCAAGTACACGGTCCTGCCCCAGCGCGAACGGCTGCGGGCCCGCGCCCGGGAACGCCGCCGCGAGCATCCCGGCGGCGGAGCGGACGGGGTGGAGGGCGTGGACGGACAGGACGGCGGGCCGACGGTGTGAAGACCGGTTTGACGGCCGAGGCCCCGGGTACTCCGGAAAACCGGTGACAGGGTGGTCCGTGCCGTCCCCCGGCGGGGGCGGCACGGGCGGTCGCACCGCGGACCAGTGGCACGAGTTCAGCGAGGACGGCAGACGTGGGCATCCGAACCTGGATCAACTCCTGGCCGGTGTACCGGCAGCTCACCGGTGACGATCCGCTGGGCCGCGGCGCGGCGGCGAGCAGCGAGCGCACCGCGAACCTGACGCCGCGGGTGGAGACCGCCGACAGGGTGGTGAAGTCCGTCTGCCCCTACTGCGCGGTCGGCTGCGGCCAGAACGTCTACGTCGAGGACGGGAAGGTCACCCAGATCGAGGGCGACCCCGACTCCCCGGTCTCGCGGGGGCGGCTGTGTCCCAAGGGCGCGGCCAGCCTCCAGCTGACCACCGGCTCGGCCCGTGTCCGGCAGGTGCTCTACCGGCGGCCGCACGGCACCGAGTGGGAGCCGCTGGACCTGGACACGGCGATGGACATGATCGCCGACCGGGTGATCGAGTCGCGCCGGTCGGGCTGGGAGGAGGAGCACGGCGGGAAGCGGGTGCGGCGCACCGTGGGCTTCGCGAGCCTGGGCGGCGCCACGCTCGACAACGAGGAGAACTACCTGATCAAGAAGTTGTTCACGGCGCTGGGCGCCGTACAGATCGAGAACCAGGCGCGTATTTGACACTCCTCCACGGTCCCCGGTCTGGGGACCTCGTTCGGCCGCGGCGGCGCGACCACCTTCCAGCAGGACCTGCAGAACTCGGACTGCATCGTCATCCAGGGCTCGAACATGGCCGAGTGCCACCCGGTCGGGTTCCAGTGGGTGATGGAGGCCAAGGCCCGGGGCGCGAAGGTGATCCACGTCGACCCGCGGTTCACCCGCACCAGCGCGCTGGCCGACGTCCACGTGCCGCTGCGCGCGGGCAGTGACATCGCGTTCCTCGGCGCGATCGTCAACCACGTCCTGAGTGAGGAGAAGTACTTCCGCGACTATCTGCTGGCGTACACCAACGCACCGGTGATCCTGCGCGAGGACTTCCGCGACACCGAGGACCTCGACGGCGTCTTCTCCGGACTGGACGCGGAGCACCGCACGTACGACGCGAGCACCTGGCAGTACGAGGGGATGCGGGCACAGGCCGCCTCGGGGCACCGGGAGCAGAACTATCCGGACACCGGCGGAAAGAACGAGGCGCCCTCCGACGAGAGCGTCGACGAACTCTCCGAGGAGGCCCGCGGCGAGTCCCACGGCTCCGGCGGCGCCGGCCTGGGCGAGGGCAAGCCCCGGCGGGACGAGACACTCAGCGATCCGCGCTGCGTCTTCCAGGTGCTCAAACGGCACTTCGCCCGGTACACGCCGGAGCTGGTCGAGGAGGTCTGCGGCGTACCGCGCGACACGTTCCTCCAGGTCTGCGAGCTGATCACGGGGAACTCCGGCCGGGACCGCACCACGGCGATCGCCTACGCCGTCGGCTGGACCCACCACACGGTCGGGGTGCAGTACATCCGGACCGCGGCGATCCTCCAGACCCTGCTGGGCAACATCGGGCGCCCGGGCGGCGGAATCCTCGCCCTGCGCGGGCACGCCTCGATCCAGGGGTCGACCGACATCCCGACGCTGTTCAACCTGTTGCCCGGCTACATCCCCATGCCGCACGCCCACACCGGCACGGACCTGGACACGTTCGTCGGCGCCGGGGCGGGCAAGCGGGGCTACTGGGGCAACATGCGCGACTACCTGGTGAGCCTGCTCAAGGCGTACTGGGGGCCAGCCGCGACGGAGGAGAACGACTTCTGCTTCGACTACCTGCCGCGCCTGACCGGCTCGCACGACACCTACACCACCGTGCGGAACCAGCTGGACGGGGTCTGCAAGGGCTACTTCCTGATGGGCGAGAACCCCTCCGTCGGCTCCGCCAACGGCCGGATGCAGCGCCTGGGCATGGCGAACCTGGACTGGCTGGTGGTGCGCGACCTCTCCCTGATCGAGAGCGCCACCTGGTGGAAGGACGGCCCCGAGATCGAGTCGGGTGAGCTGCGCACCGAGGACATCCGCACCGAGGTGTTCTTCCTGCCCGCGGCCACGCACACCGAGAAGGACGGCAGCTTCACCAACACCCAGCGCATGCTCCAGTGGCGCCACAAGGCGGTGGAACCGTCCGGTGACGCGCGCAGCGACCTGTGGTTCATGTACCACCTCGGGCGGATCATCCGGGAGAAGCTGGCCGGTTCCACCGACGACAGGGACCGTCCTGTCCTGGACCTGACCTGGGACTACCCGGTCCACGGCGACAGTGCCGAGCCGGACGCCGAGGCTGTCCTCGCCGAGATCAACGGTTCCGACTCCCAGGGCAGGCCGCTGTCCTCCTACACCCAGCTCAGGGGCGACGGCTCCACGGCGTGCGGCTGCTGGATCTACTGCGGCGTCTACGCCGACGGCGTCAACCAGGCGGCGCGCCGCAAACCGGGAGAGCGGCAGAACTGGGTGGCCCCCGAGTGGGGCTGGGCCTGGCCCGCCAACCGCCGGATCCTGTACAACCGGGCGTCGGCGGATCCCGGGGGCAGGCCGTGGAGCGAGCGCAAGGCGCTGGTGTGGTGGGACGAGGAGAAGGGGCGGTGGACCGGGCACGACGTCCCGGACTTCCCCGAGGAGCGGCGCCCGGACCACGTACCGGCCGAGGACGCCGAGGGGCCCGACGCCCTGTCGGGCACCGACGCCTTCATCATGCAGGCCGACGGCAAGGCCTGGCTGTACGTGCCCACCGGCCTGCTGGACGGGCCGCTGCCGGCGCACTACGAACCGCAGGAGACGCCGTTCGCCAACCCGCTCTACCGCCAGCAGCGCAACCCCGTCCGGGTGCTGGGGAAGCCGCATCCGGTCAACCGGTACCAGCCCGTCGGCGCGGAACCGGGCTCGGAGGTGTTCCCGTACGTGGCGACCACCTACCGCCTCACCGAGCACCACACCGCGGGCGGCATGTCGCGGTGGCAGCCGTACCTGGCCGAGCTCCAGCCGGAGTTCTTCTGCGAGGTCTCGCCGGAACTGGCGGCCGAGCGGGGGCTGGAGCACATGGGCTGGGCCACGGTGGTCAGTGCCCGCTCCGCGATCGAGGCCCGGGTCATGGTGACCGACCGGATGTCGCCTCTCACCGTGCGTGGCCGTACCCTGCACCAGGTCGGGCTCCCCTACCACTGGGGCTCCAACGGCTACTCGCGCGGGGACTCGGCGAACGAACTGTTCCACGTGGCGCTGGATCCGAACGTGCACATCCAGGAGACCAAGGCGCTGGCGTGCGACATCCGGCCGGGGCGGCGGCCGCGCGGGCCGAAGCTGCTGGACCTGGTGCGCGAATACCAGGTGCGGTCGGGGATCACCGAGGCGACGGGCCGGGACATGTGACGGCCCGCCGGGGGCGCGGACGGCACGGGGAGCATGTGCCGCCCGCGCCGCCGGCGGGTCCCCGTCAGCGGATCACCAGGGCGTGCTCCCCCGCCGGCACCAGCTCTCCGATCACGGGCGCGCCGGGGATCTCCCCCGCCACCAGCAGACCGCCGGAGGTCTGGGCGTCGGCCAGCAGCAGCCGGGTGTGCTCGTCCGCGGAGCCGAAGTCGGTGTGCGGGGCGACCCAGTCGAGGTTGCGGCGGGTGCCACCGCTGACGTAACCGTCGCGCACCGCCTCCCGCGCGCCGTCCAGATAGGGGACGGCCGACGAGTCCACCACGGCGCTCACCCCCGAGGCGCGCGCCATCTTGTACAGGTGGCCCAGCAGTCCGAAGCCGGTGACGTCCGTGGCACACCGCACGCCAGCCGCCAGGGCCGCCTGCGCCGCCTCCCGGTTGAGGGCCGCCATGGTCTCCACAGCGTGCCCGAAGAACTCGCCGGTGGCCTTGTGCCGGTTGTTGAGCACGCCCAGGCCCAGCGGCTTGGTCAGCGACAGCGGCACCCCCGGCCGTCCGGCGTCGTTGCGCAGCAGCGCGTCCGGGTCGGCGATCCCGGTGACGGCCATGCCGTACTTGGGCTCGACGTCGTCGACGCTGTGGCCGCCGCCGACGTGGCAGCCCGCCTGCCCGGCGACCTCCAGCCCGCCTCTGAGCACCTCCCGCGCCAGCTCGAACGGCAGCTTCCCGCGCGGCCAGCCCAGCAGGTTCACCGCCACCAGGGGGCGGCCGCCCATGGCGTACACGTCCGACAGCGCGTTGGCGGCGGCGATGCGCCCCCAGTGGTAGGGGTCGTCCACCACGGGGGTGAAGAAGTCGGCGGTGGCGACGACGGCGGGACCGCCTTCCGGCCCGGGCAGGCGTACGGCGGCCGCGTCGTCTCCGGTGTCCAGCCCGACCAGCAGCTCGCCGGCGGGCTCGGCGGCGGGCGGGACCCCGGTCAGTCCGGCGACGGCCTCCTCCAGTTCGCCGGGCGGGATCTTGCAGGCGCAGCCGCCGCCGTGCGCGTACCGCGTCAGCCGTACGGGCTCCTCGGCCGCACCGCCGTCCCGGTGGCCGTCCGTCTCGTTCCGGGTGTACATCGCGATCCCCTCTCACCGGCCCGTGCCGGGCGTCGCGGCACTGACTGCCCCGCCGCCGCCGGCCGAAACGCCGCCGGAGGGGATTGCCTCCCTCCGGGTGGCGGCGTTTGGATGATCCACGGCCGGGAACGAGTGCCCCGGCGGCATGGAGGCGTAAGGGTGCCTGGTGGCCCTCCCGGTCTTCAAAACCGAGGTGTCCGAGGATCTCGGACAGGTGGGTTCGATTCCCATCCGCCTCCGCCGGCCGCCCGCCGGGCCGGCGGTCCGCCGCCGCTCACCGCGCCCGTGCGCCCGGTTCCGGTTCGGGAGCCGGCCCCGGCGCCTCGCCCGGTGGCTCCTCCTCGCTCGGCCGGCGGCCCTCGACGTACGAATGCGGGAGCGCCGCGTGGGATAGCGGAGTGGCCGGATCGGCGACATCCCCGTTGACGGTGCAGTCGAGCAGCACCACGTCCGCGATGAGGGCACCTTTCACCGGTTTGGTTCCTCGGTGCGGCCCGCCATCGCCGTCGCACGAGGGGCAGGGTCCCGGCTGCTGCTCAGGCACCGGCGCACACCTCCCGCAGCAGTCGCTTGGTCAGCTGCTGCAGCAGCCCGCCCTCGCCGGTCAGCTGCAGGCCCTCGGCCTGGGCCCGCCCCACCAGCTCGTCGATCAGCCGGTCGTCCACGGCCTTGGCCGGCGGCTCACCCGACTCGACGGTCTCGGCCTCGGTCACGTTCTCACTGGTCATCGGTGCATCTTCCTTGATCAGGAGTTACACCGAACGTTTGGCTCTGTCTCACATTCGGTGGTAACAGAGTGCGAGAACTGGGCGCCACCGCCTCACAGGAAGTGCATCCGGTGCTCTGACCTCGATACTCCGCAGCAGACAGCAGCACATCGAAGACGCCGAAGTTGTCGCGCCGGCCTCTCACGGAGAGGAGCCCACCTGTCGGCCGCGGCCGGAGAACGACTGTCGCGATGCGCTTACCTGCGATTTCTGAGCGATGACCTGTCCACCATCCCGTGACTGGCTGTCACCACCGAACGTGAGACAGAGCCGAACGTTTTACAGTCCCGTATCCAACCGGAAGGCGTCCCCATGGGCGACTACGCGGCCGGCGGTGGGCGGTGCGAAGTGGGTGCCGAGGAGGAGGGTGTCCGTGCCGACGAGGGAGCCGAGCAGCTTGCGGCGGGTGGCCTCGGATTGCCGCGGGTCGATGTCGACGCAGGCGCCGATGGAGGGGTGGGCGAGCTGGACGGGGTGGTGGACGCAGTCGCCGGAGATCAGCGCCGTTTCCCCCCGGTCGGTCAGTTCCACCGCGACGTGGCCGGGGGTGTGGCCGGGTGTCGGGACCAAGCGCAGGCCGGGGGCGATCTCGGCTCCCTCGTGCGGGACGTCGACCGTGCTCAGCAGACCCGCCTGTTCGACCGGGATCACGGAGTCGCGGAACATCTGTTCGCGTGCCTCCTCCATGTCGTACGTGGCCCAGAACTCCCGCTCGGTGCGGGAGGTGAGGTAGCGGGCGCCGGGGAAGGTGGGGACCCATTCACCGTTCACCTGCCGTGTGTTCCAGCCGACGTGATCGGCGTGCAGGTGCGTGAGGATCACCAGGTCGACGGAGTCCGGGGGGAAACCGGCGGCGGTGAGACGCTCCAGGAAGTCGGTCCGCAGTTTGTGCCAGGCCGGGTTGGCCCGTTCCTTGCCGTTGCCGATGCCGGTGTCGACCAGAACGCGCAGCCCGTTCACGACGAACGCGAAGCTGTGACTGTCGATGTGCAGGATCCCGTCCCGGCCGGCGAAGTGGGGGTGCAGCCAGTTCTGGGCGGTCACCACCTCAGGGGTGGCGTCGGGCAGCAGCCAGGGCCCGGTCGCGGGCGGCAGGGCGACCTCGTCGACGCGGTGGACGGTGACGCCGCCCACGGTCCAGGAGGGAACGGGGGTGGCGGCGGGGGAGGTGTGCATCGTGTCGGTTCCTTCGTTGTCTTCAGTGGGAGCGGTCGGCTTCGGGGCGGGCCGCCCCGCGTCGTGACGCGGTGAGCGCCACCAGGGCGAGGAGGGCTGCGGTGATGGCGTAGGCGTGTGAGGTGGCCCCCAGTCCGTAGTGCTGGGCAGCGGCGCCCGCGGCGACGGCGGGCAGGCTCATGGAGAGGTAACTGAGGATGTGGTAGGCGGCCAGTGTCGCGGCGCGGTCCCGCTCGTCGAGCGGGGCGAGGAGCATGCGCAGCACTCCCTGGGAAACGGCGCCGAAGGCGATGCCGGCCAGTGCCGCGCCGCCGTGGACGGCGGGCAGCCCGGTGCCGTGCAGACCGCTCAGGGTCAGGGCCGCGGCGGGCAGGACGGATATGCAGCCGCCGATCGCCGTGGCGCGGGGCGTCCTTCGCCGCAGCGCCCATACCGTGAGCGCGGCGGTGGCGCTGAGGGTGAAGAAGACCATGCCGCGGGCTGCTTGCGGGGCGTCGGGGGCCACCAGGTGCACGAGTGCCGGGCCGAGGGAGGAGTAGAAGCCGCCCAGCGCCCAGACGGCGCCGACAGCGACACCCGCGGCCAGCAGGGTGCGGCGGGCCGGGGGCGGGATGTCGCCCCGCGGGCGCGGCGACGGCAGCGCTCCCGCGTGGCGGTGGGCCGTCTCCGTGGTGAAGGCGGCCGCGATCGCCTGGGCGAGGAACAACGCCGCCAGCAGTACGTAGACGGTGACCGTGGGGGCGGGGGCGAAACGGACGAGCAGGGTGGAGACGAGCACGCCGGCGGCCATGCCGGCGACCGGGGTGACGCTGTTGGCCAGGGCGGACCGGCCCGGGCGCCGGGGGTTTTCCAGGTCGAGGAGCGCCGCGCCCGCGGCGCTGATGGCCGCGCCCGTGGCCACTCCTTGCAGGACCCGGGCGATGGTCAGGGAGCTCGCGTCGTCCGCTGAGGCCAGAAGGACCATGGAAGCAGCCGCGATGAGCAGGGCGCCTGCCAGGACGGGGCGTCGCCCCAGGTGGTCGGAGAGCGCTCCGGTGGTGAGCAGGGCAAGCAACAGGGCCAGGGCGTACGCGCTGAAGACCACGGTGACGGCGAGCGCGGAGAGGCCCCACTGGTCCTGGTAGAGAGGGTAGAGCGGGGTCGGGGCGCTGGACGCGGCCAGCAGGGCCGCGAGTACCGACACGTTGAGGGCGAAAGAAGCCTTGCGCGTGCGCCTTTTCGCACGGGTGCGGGTGCTCTGGTGAGCGACGTGCGCGGGCGCGTCGGACATGACGTCGGGCATGGGACTCCCCGTAAACGCAACGTATTTGCTTTAGTCCGACCATAGACGTACCGTCGGACTAAAGCAAACTGTTAGCTTTTAGCGCGGGGGCCTCGTTGCCGTGCCCCCTGACCAGGAGAAACCGCATGCCCTCCGCTGAACTCACACCGCCCGAGGCCGCTCGCTGGGCCGCCCGTGCCGGACTTCCTCTGCCCGATGACCGCCACGCCGCGGTCGCCGCCACCGCCAACCACATCCACTCCGTCGTCGCGGTCCTGCGCGAGCTGGACTGCGGGGACACCCCGCCCGCCGGCGCCTACCGCGCCGGAGAGGAGAAGCACGATGCAGCCGTATGAGCTGACCCTGGCCGACGCCGCGCGGCAGATCCGGGCCCGCAGGCTGTCCCCCGTCGAGCTGGTGGACTCGGTCCTCGACCGCATCGACCAGGTGGACCCGCACGTCGAGGCGTACGTCGCGGTCACCGCGGAACAGGCCCGCGGTGCGGCGCGGGAGGCCGAGCGGGAAGCGGCCCGCGGCGTGTTCCGGGGGCTGCTCCACGGCGTCCCGGCCGGACTCAAGGACGTGATCGACGTCGCCGGTTCGGCCACCAGTGCCAGTTCCCGGGTCCGGGCCGGCCACCGCGCCGCCACCGACAGCACGGTCGCCGCCCGGCTGCGGGCCGCAGGCTCCGTCCTGGTCGGCAAGACCCACACCCACGAGTTCGCCTACGGCCTGATCACCCCGCAGACCGGCAACGCCTGGGACCGCGGCCGGGTCGCGGGAGGCTCCAGCGGCGGGTCCGCCGTCGCGGTGGCGGCCGGGGCGGCGACCTTCGCCCTCGGTACCGACACCGGCGGGTCGATCCGGGTTCCCGCCGCGCTGAACGGGGTCGTCGGCCTCAAACCGACCTACGGGCTGGTGCCACGCCACGGCGTCACGCCGCTGTCCTGGTCACTGGACCACGTCGGACCGGTCACCCGCACCGTCGAGGACGCAGCCCTGGTCCTGACCGTCCTCGCCGGGCACGACCCGCGTGACCCCGCCTCGTTGGACACCCCCGCCGTCGACTACCGGCCGGAACGGGAGCCGGACCTGGCGGGAGTGCGCGTCGGGGTGCCGCGCAATTACTACTTCGACCATGTCGACGCGGAGGTGGAGACCACCGTCCGCCGGGGCATCGCACGGCTGGAGGCGCTCGGCGCCCATCTCGTCGAGATCGACATCCCGATGACCAGGTACGTCCAGGCCACCCAGTGGGGGCTGATGGTGCCGGAGGCCACCGCCTACCACGAGGGCACGCTGCGTACGGTCCCCGAGCTGTACCAGGCGGACGTCCGCATCCTCCTGGAGGCCGGTGAGCTGATGGGCGCGGGCGACTATCTGCGTGCCCAGCGCTCCCGGACGCTCATGCGGGAGGAATGGGCCCGCATCCTGGAGAAGGTCGACGTGATCGCCGCCCCGGCGGTCCCGATGGCCGCGGTGAAGGCCGGCCAGGAGAGTGTCAACTGGTCCGACGGCTCGACCGAGGCCGTCTCCGACGCCTACGTGCGTCTGTCCTCCCCGGCCAACATCACCGGAGTACCCGCCCTGTCCGTCCCGGTGGGCCACGACACGGCGGGCATGCCGATCGGCATGCAGCTGCTCGGACGGCCCTTCGGCGAGCGGCAGCTGCTGCGGGTGGGCCACGCCTACGAGCGGACGCAGTCCGCCCGACCGCTCGCGCCGACCGCCTGAGAACGGCGTACGGGGGCGGGGGGCGGCGGGCTCGCCGGGGCGCGGCGCGGGCGGCCGGGGTCCGGG
>NZ_JBXUOY010000169.1:0-11966 GCF_057196705.1 Streptomyces sp. ATLC9
TGGCCACGATTCGGTGGTCGCGCAGGAGACCGGCCAGGTGCTCGGCGGTGGACCGCCTCACATCGAGCACGGCGGTGTATGTGACACTGGTCGGCACGTGAGGCCCCTCGGCCGGATCTTTCTGTCGCAAGATCGTTCCTACCAGGGGCCTTATGCCTGCCCGGACTTGGGGGATACCGCGGACCGCGCGACGCGCCTCCCGCTCACGGACGGTGGCCGACGGTTACTGGGAACAGCTCACTGAGGTGATCACGCCGCAGAACAATCCGGAGTTCGCAGCGCTGCTGAAGGCAGACTCGTGTGACGATGCGAACCTGGCCTTTGCAACCAGGTACGAGGGGCGGACGGTCGCGTTCAACGGCTCGATCGTGCACATGGCCCCCCATGGTGACGACGACACCCGCTACGACTTCCTCCTGGGCCCAGGTGACAAGGGGGCGAACACGACGATCGGCCCGGCCTTCAAGTACGAGGATGTCAACGTCTTTGACCTGAAACTGGCCGGCAAGAAGATCCCTGCCACGGTCGGCGTAGGTGACAAGTTCCGCTTCGTCGCCGAGGTAGGCGAGTTCAACGCAGATCAGTGCCTCTTCTTCCTTCACCCGACCTCGACGGAGATCCGGTAGCCGTGATGGGCAGCCGCGTTCACGGAACCAGCGCGGCACCAGCACGGCCTGGTGGAGCGGACCGAGCGCCCGACTTCCGCATGGAGCGCTGATGCGCCGCCATTGCCTGGCCAGCAGGCGGACCGGGTGCAGCACGGCGTGGCGCGGAACGTCGAGCGTGGCAACATAGGCGGCCAACGCGAAGCCCTCTGATGGTTACGGGCATGATCATGGGCGGAGACCTGTCCTATCAGCGGCTTCGCGTCTGCCCGCAGCCGAGGACGGCTTGCGCAGCTTGCTCACGCAGCTTCGCGTAGATCGTTTCGCTGGAAACGGCACCGTCTTGACGACTCGGGGGGAGTGCGCCGTGGAGATCACCGTCCAGTGGATACGGACGTCCTGGACGAAGGAGTCCCGGGGAGAGGAGGCCGCCTCGCGCAGGAACACGGCCCCGGCCGGCTTCGCTCTCCCTCCTGCCGGGACCGGCACCTGCGCCCACGTGGTGCGCATGCATGAGCGTGACGGCTTCACGCCCATGCCACGTGGGAAGACCGCGACAGGGTCGATGTCCGGCTTCGGGAGGCCGGCGGAAGGCTGCGAGTCTTCCCGCGGGTGCAGCCTCTGTTCGCCCTGCCGCCTCGGCCGCTGCGTCCCCCGGCGGTACGGCTCGGTCCCGGCCAGTGGGTGCGCCGGCAGCTCAACTACCGCTTCAGCAGTGCGACGGGTATCCGGGGCTGGTCGTACTGGCTGGACACGTTCAACATCGCCTACGGCCCGGTCGAGGCCGATGTGTTCCTCTCCACGCCCACGGTGTTCGTCGACGAACAAGGGCCGCTCCGATAATCCCATGTCCTGGCGTCGGCCATGGCCGCGGACGGCGTTGCGTCACCGAGACCGGACTCCTTTGCTCACCCTCACGGAGTTCGTGCCCGGTCCCGCCGAACGTGAGCGAAGCCGGGACCGGCCGGGCAGGCGACGCGCCGGCGTTCGCGGGGCGGCGAAGCGCAGGGCGGGCCGGTTGAGGGTTTCCGAGTCGTCGGCGCGGAGGGGTGCACCGGGTGGGCTCGGTGTCAGTGGCGCCGCATACGGTCTGCGCATGGTGGATCAGAGGTGGACGGGTGTGCGCCGGCGCGTCATGGCACTGGGCGCCCACCCGGCGGCCGGCAGCGAGGTGTTCGGGGCGCACGGGCATGGATGGGCCTTGGAGGAGCCGCTGCGTGAGGATGAGCTTGCCGAGCTCGAGGCGCAGCTGGGTGTGCGGCTGCCGGAGGAGTACCGCACGTTCCTGACCTGTGTCGGCGCGGGCGGTGCGGGCCCCGCATACGGCCTGTTCCCGGTGCGGCGCGTGCAGGGCCGGTGGCGCTGGGAGGGCGACGGCGCCGATCTGGCAGACCTGTCCATGCTCGCCCGGCCGTTTCCCGAGCAGGGGCCGGATCCCGAGATTGTCGAGGCTCTCCTCGCCGAGCGTCCCGAGGAGGAGGACTTCGAGGAGATCGAGGAGTTCGACGACGCGATCGAGGCGTGGGACGAGCGGTGGGGCGCCGTCATGTTCGCTCCCGAGCGCACCGCCGGCGCGATCGTGATCTGCCATCTGGGCTGTGCCCTGCGGCAGTGGCTGGTCGTCAGCGGCGAACACCGCGGCACGGTCTGGTCGGACGGGCGGGCGGACGACGCCGATCTGGCGCCGCTCCTCGGCGCCGACGGGCAGCCGGTGACGTTCGCCCGCTGGTACCTCGACTGGCTGGAGAAGGCCGAACTCGCAGTGCGTCAGGCGTCCTCGAATGCCTGTGGCTTTGTTCACGAGAACTGACGGCAGACGTTCACCGGCTTCGACAGCACGGAGCGGTCCGGAATCGTCGAACGACGGTGTTCTGATGACACCTGTCAGGTCTCGCGCCTAAGGTGTGCCGGTGATCTTCAGAAGGAAGCAGAAGGCCGCGGATCTGGCCGCCGTCGTGTCGGAGCTGGAGCAGGCGGTGGCCGCTCGCGACGGTGGCCGCACCGAGCGTGCGTTCAACGCGGCGATGAGTGGTCTGCAGTCGGCGACAGGCACCGATTGCGTGCCGGTGGGGCCTCGGTTGGCCGCGCTGCTCCCCGCTTTTCCGCCCACTGGTCCGCGCCCGGTGCTGGCGACGATGGCCGGCTTCTGCGTGGAACGCGGTGCCGATCCGATGGCCTGTGCGGAGCCGATCCTCGACGGCACCCACCGGGACCTGCTCGATGCCCTGGAGTTCGCCCGCCGCTGGGCCGCCGGTGGTGCCGGGGACGAACTGCCGGCGGCCGACGAGAAGATCATCGACGACGCGCTGATGGCCCGGCTGGGTGGGGAGGCGCACGAGGCGTTGCGGCTGGCGCTGGCCTGGTGCTCGGTCGAGCAGTGGCAGCCCCCCGCGCTGGCCGTGCTGTGCCGGAGTACCGAGGTGCGCCGCCGGCACGCATCCGCACTCCTCCCCGCCTGCCGCGACCTGGCGACCCTGGAGCGGCACGACCTGAAGTGCCTGGCCTACGCGCTGGCGATCCTGGACTACGAGCCCCTGGTGGTGTTGCACCGGTCCACCGGAAGCGGGTTCGAAATGCGCATCGGCGGCATCGGGGACAACTTCCAGCTGCACACGCTGCTCGCCCATGTACTCGTCGGCGGCGGCCACGTGCCCGGCACCGCACCGTCGGCGGAAAGCGTCCGCCTGGCCACGGACCCCGAGCCCGCCCAGGGGCGCACGGAGACCGTCGCGTCCGGTGCCTTCGAGCTCCTCGCCCCGGACGGGGAGCGGATCTGGAACGAGGGGCTGCCCGACGACATCCCCGTTGTGGAGGGACGACGCCTCCTCGTGCTGGACGAACCGATGTATCCGCGCAGTTGGAACGCCGACCGGTTCTTCCCGATGCTCCCGGGGACGGTCGAGCTGACCCGTGTGCTGTCCGCCGACGAGGCCCAGGCTTGGTTCGCCTACACCTGCTGGAGGTCCTGACTCGATCGCCCGGCGCCACCGCTCGGCGTCGACTGCCGCCGCGATCAGAAGTCGGGACTCGGACTTGGCCTCCAACGGACAAGAAGCGCGCCGGGGGCTGTCGAAACCGCTGAACACCTGCCGTCGACTCTCGTGAGCAGAACCATGCCTGACACCGGTTCCCGCTCCCGCGCGAGCGTCGGCACCGGCGTCCCGGCGGTGCGCCGGCCGGCGGGTCCGGCCGCCTCCCGCCGTCGCTCTGGGCGCGATGGGCACCGTCACGGCCCGTCCGCTCCCGAAGCGCTCCGTACGATCACCGGAATTTCTGGAGGCAGTGTTGTCCTCGCTCCATGACCTCGCGACCTGGGAGCCGCTGCTGCGGCTGCTGCGGGC
Organism: Streptomyces sp. ATLC9; assembly: GCF_057196705.1. NCBI lineage: Bacteria > Bacillati > Actinomycetota > Actinomycetes > Kitasatosporales > Streptomycetaceae > Streptomyces > Streptomyces sp. ATLC9. Next base: position 3,947 of record NZ_JBXUOY010000169.1, read on the forward strand.
CGCCAACGCGGAGCGCCTGGCCGCCCCGGGCGGCCGGGTGGCAGGACGCATCGGCCACCACGGATGGAGTGTGCCCCTGCGGCGGCGGTCCCGGCGGCCCGGGCGGGCCGCCCAGGTCGAGGACAGGCAGGCCGAGTACGACGCGGTGGAACGGGTGCGCAGCGCGCTCGCGGACGCCAACGCCGATGAGATCTCCTTCGTGGCGGAGATCTCCCCGGCCGGAAGGGCGGTGCTCCACCTGTGGGGTTCCAGCCCCGCGGTGGAGGCGGGTCTCGGCTCGCACCCGGGCTCGCTCCTCCTGGTCGAGGACGCCGTTCCCGAGCCCTGGCGCCGCCTGCCCGACCCGGTGCCCGGGGCGGCACCGGCCCGGTCGGCGGACCCGGCGCTGCTGGAGCGGACGCTCCGTCAGCGGCTCCCCGACGCCGTCGGCGCGACCGAGGCGGAGATCGCCGCCGCACAAGCACGCCTGGGCGTCGCGCTGCCCGAGGAACTCAAGGCGCTCTACCGGGTGGTCCGGGCGGGCTGGGAGGACTGGGACGGCGACTACGAGGCGGCCGAGCGCGTCTCCCGGGCGGTCGGCTGCGAACTCCTCGCCCTGGAGGACCTGTGCGTCGCCGACGTGCGCTCCCGCCCGCGTCCCTGGGAGTTCGCGGCGGTGAAGACGGCCGTCACACCACCGGACGCCACGGTGCAGTGCCTGGTCGGCTCGCCCGGCTGGATCGTCTTCGGCGACAGCGGCGGCGGCGACCTGATCGCCGTCGATCTGACACCGGGCCCACGCGGGCACACCGGGCAGGTCATCATGCTCGACCACGAGCAGAGCATCGGCGCCGACCTGCTCGCCGACTCCCTCACCGACCTGGTGCTGCACGGACGCGGCGAAGGGCGCCGCGGCCCGCGCGGGGACCAGCCGCCGGCCGTGGCCCGGGTCAACATCGTCGGCCTGGGCAGTGTCGAGGCCGCCGCCCACCCGGAGCTGGAGGTCCTGTCCATCGGCGTACTGGAGGGCGAGCCGCTCAGCCTCGCCCCCGTCACCGGACTGCCGCGCCTGCGGACCCTGACCGCCTACCCCGGCACGCTCGCCGACCCGCTGGAGATCGCCAAGCTGACCGGGCTGGAGTTCCTGAAACTCGGACCGCGGCAGTGGCGCGTCCTCCTCGACGCCCGGGCCGTACCGCGCGGCCTGTCGGCCGCCGCCATCGAGGTCCACGGCGACCAGGACCCGCTCCCGGTCGTGGCCCTGGCCAACGATCTCCTCGCCCTGTGGGATCGCCCCCCGATCACCCGGACCGTCCTGGAGGGCCACCTCGGCCCCATGGTGTGACTCAGCGGCGGGCCCGGCGGCCGGGAGGGGCCTGTGCGGTCATGGCCGGTGGACGCGCCGGTCCAGGGGGTGCGGTTCTCTCGGAGGCGTCGGCACGCAGGTCGGGGGCGAGGCGTACCGGGTAGCGGGCGGTGGTCAGCATCTCCGCGGCCCAGGTCGCGCGCCGGTTCTCCCAGTCGTGCCCCATGTCGAACGGGAGCCGGATCCAGTGGCCGCGCAGAGAGGGCTCGAACAGAAAGCCCGCCCGGCGCAGGATGTCTCCGGCCAGGGAGTCGAGAACGCCGTCGACGTCGACCTCGCCGCCCTGGCCACGGGTGATGCGGATCGGTTCGGCGTCGGGCTTCACCGGCGCCGCCCGGTGGTGGAGGCGGGCAGGTGGGCGGTGGGTGAGTAGGTGGGCTTCGGCGGGACCGGACGTGCGGTGGTGGGTGCCGTGCCGCGCTGCGGGGAGCGGCCGGCTGCTGCCTGTGCCAGGCGGCTGCGGCGTTCCATCAGCCCGTTCGGCCGGGCCGGGCGCGGTGGGGAGGACGAGGCCGCGGGGTCGAGGGCGTGGTCGGCGTGCACGGTGTAGCCGTGGCGGCGCAGGTCGTGGACGGCCTGGCGTGCGCGGCGCGGACCGTCGCGCTCGGGCTCGGTGAGCCGGAACAGCCCGGGGGTGTCGGGGACGGGCTCGAACTGCTCCCGGGTGAGGAACCAGGTCGCCAAGTGGGCGGGCACGGAAGAGGTGAAGGCGGCGACGAAGCCGTGGTCCGTGTGGGTGCCGAAGACGAAATGAGTGCCGGGCTCCAAAGAGCGGTTCTCCTTGTGGTGGAAGCGGAATGAGTCAGCGGCGGGGTGCATGACGGCCCTGGGGGAGGGCTCGGAGTGGCGGGGCGGCGGCCAGGAGCGGGTGCCGTCGGCGAGGTGCTGCGGCGCGGGCCTGGCGGAGGAACGGATCGCTGTGGGTGAGCCAGGTGTCGATGGCCGGCCAGAGCCGGGCGTTCCGCTCCAGCCGGGTGAGCGAGGTGTCCTTGTCCACGCTCTCGGCGTCGATGAGGGTGTCGGCCAGACGCGCGAGGATCCGAGCGTCCTCGGGCCGGCCGGTGGCCGGGGGACGGCACCGGTCGAGGAGCGCGGGAGCGTGCTGCATGACGCCGAGGAACTCGGCCCGGGCCCGGTTCAGGAACGTCTCGGCCGCCTTGCCGAGCGCCGTGCTGTCGGTGGAGGTGGCCTCGCTGTACCGGCCTGAGGTGGCGGTGGTGGTCCAGATGTCGTGCTCGGCGCGAATGCGGTCGAGAGCCTCGGTGACGGCCGCGAGCCGCCTGGCGTGGACGGCACGCTCATAGGCGGGCAGGTATCGCTCCGTGATCATCAGGGCCGCACGGTCGGCGAATGGCGGCAGGACGATGCTGTGCGGGGCGTGCTGGTCGCCGTGCCCTCCCTCGAACGACTCGGGGGCGAGTGCGCCGACCAGGTAACCGAGCCGTCGGCCGGGGTGCTCGACGAGCAGCAGAGTCGCTCCGGAAACCGCGTCGGTGAGGGTGGCGGCGTAGGGGATCGGCTCGTGCTGGACGGCGTGGGCGAGTTCACCGCCGTCCCACAACCACGGCACCAGGTCTCCCTGCCACACGGGATGGGAGTAGAGCTCGACGCGCGTGTCCCACCTGCCGGGCAGGAGACCGGCGATGTCCTGAGCGGTGTCGCCGAGGAACCGCCGACTGCTGGTCGTCACCTCCACCCCGCGTGTCCTGGCGTGGCGGATCAGGTCGGCCACAGTGGTACGCGAGATGTCCTGGCGCGTGGACGGCAGGTGATGCACCCAGTCGTCGCCGCGACGGAAGCCGGACGCGGCGAGTGCCTGGTGCGCTGCCTTGTACCTCTCGCCGTGAGCGGTGGCGACGATCCCGTCGCCGCGCCGGTAGGCGAGGATGATCCGTGTGTCAGCCATGGGCCGGCTCCGGTGTCGGGGTTCCAGCAGCCGCGGGACGGAATAGTCTGTTCAACGAGACTCCATCCTTGGGCTCATGGGAATCAGGGGCACGGAAGTCGCGAACTCACGGACTCTTCAGTGCATGCGGGCGTCGGTGTCGAAGAGCGCCCGCTCGTGGGCGTGGAGGAGGTGCTGGACGACGAAGGAGCGTCCGGCGACCTTCCACAGGCCGCGGCCTCGGTTGAGGTGGGCGATGGCCTCGGCTTCGACGGAGGTGAGGCCGAGGAGGGTGGCCGCGGCGTGGAGTTGGTCGGTCTCCTGCCGGTAGACGATCCGGGTGGAGCAGTCGGCCAGGAGCCCTTCGGCCAGGGCCCGGCCGCGGGATCCGGCGTCGCCGGCGGTGAGCAGGTCGGACAGCCGGTGGATGACCATGAGGTTGGCGATGCCCAGACCGCGGGAGAGTTTCCACTGGGCCTGCATGCGCTGGAGGAGCCCGGGGTGGCGCATCAGGCGCCAGGCTTCGTCGTAGACGATCCAGCGCCGGCCGCCGTGCGGATCGGTGAGGGCTGATTCCATCCAGGCGCTCGCGCAGGTCATGGCCAGGACGAGGGCGGTGTCGTCAGCCCCGCCACCGAGGCGGGACAGGTCGATGGTGAGCATCGGCGAGGCGGGGTCGAAGCTCACGGTAGAGGGCGCGTCGAACATGCCGGCGAGGTCGCCGTGGACCAGGCGGCGCAGGGCGTGGGCGAGGTCTCGGGCCGCGTCCCCGAGGCGCCCGGACACGAGTCCGGCGGCCTCATCGAGCCGGTCGGGGCTGTTGAGGGCGGCGGCGATGTCGCCGAGCAGCGGGGTGCGGCCTGAGCCGGCGGCGCGGGTGACGACGGCGTCGAGGGCGATGTCGAGGGCGGTGTGCTCCATCGGCAGCAGGTCCCGGCCCAGGACGGTGCGGGCCAGGGAGCCGAGCAGCAGCAGGCGCCGCTTGCGGACCTCCCCGGCCCAGTCGGCCTCCGGGACGGAGGCCGGGCGCGGCGCGGCGTCCAGCGGGTTGAGCCTGCCGGGCAGGCCGGGGCCGAGGGCGACGGAGGTGCCGCCGAGCGCGGTGGCCACCGGCGTCCACTCACCCTTCGGGTCGCAGGGCACGTAGACGCGGTAGCCGAACGCCACACTGCGCAGCGCGAGGGACTTGGCCAGGGCGCTCTTGCCCTGTCCGATCACCCCGGCCAGCAGCACGTTGGGGTTGGTGAAGCCCTCGACACGGCCGTACAGGGCGAACGGGTCGAACACGAAGCTCGCCTCCGCGTGGACGTCGCGGCCGATGTAGACGCCCTCGGCTCCCAGCCCGCCCTCGGCGAGGAAGGGATACGCCCCGGCGGCGACCGCGGTGGTCATCCGGTGGGCGGGCAGCTTTAGCCGGTTGCCGCGGGCGGAGGCCGGTCCGGGCCGCCCGCCGGCCGGGTAGACGGCAGGCGGCATCTCCGGCTCGGCCGGTGTGCGTCCGGCCGGGTGGCCGGCGGTCGCGGAGCGGGCCTTGGCGGTGGCCTCGGCGAGCCGGCGGCGGGCTGCCCTGCGGGCGGCGCGGTCGGTGCCGTGCGGGGTGAACAGCGGAGAGGCCGAGGCTCGGCGGGCTCGGCGGGCGGACCGGTGAGTCATGGCAGGCGGGCCTTCACAAGCGGGGCGGTCGGCGGGGCGGGCTCAGACGACGGGGGAGGCGGAGAACCGGTGGGTCCGGTAGCCGTCGCCGTCGTTGTTCCAGTCCAGGCGCAGCTCGCCGTCCCCGAGCCCGCGGGCGCTGCCGATCCGGTAGGCGAGGGTGCCGGTGGTGTAGTTGTTGTTGTAGTTGGCGCCGCTGGTGGAGTCCTCCAGCCGGGCCTCGATGCCGTGGTGGGCCCGGGAGGTGAGGACCGGGTCGGTGCCGGACTGGGACCGCTTGATCTGCAGCCGGAAGTAGGCGCCGTCGAAGAGGCCGTTGTCGTCGGCCCGGGCGTAGACCGGGCCGTCCCAGGAGAGCCTGGCGTAGGTGTACACGTACGATCCGGACCGCTTGGCGCAGATCGTGGTGGTGACGTTCCAGTTGTCGGGCCACGGCCCGTTGTAGGCGGCGTCGTCGATGCTCTTGTGGCTGGTGGTGCAGCGGTATCCGGCGGCGGAGGCCGGGGCGGCGGTGGCCAGGCCGGTGGCGGCCACCGCGGTGGCGATCAGGGCGGTGGAGGCGGCGCGGGTGAGCTTGCGCAAGAACGGGGCCTTTCTGTTGCCCGGGTGAAGGGTGGGGGAGGGCTACGCGGCGCGGTGGGTGGTGTGGCCGTACGGCGGGCTCTTGAGGTCGGTGGGGGTGGTCTTGCGGCGGACGGCGTGGCCGGAGGCGAGGTGACGCCTGCAGATGGTCAGTACCGGCGGTCCGTCGGGCAGCCGTTCGGGGTGACACTCCGCGCCGTCGGTGTCCCGGTGTGCCGTGGGCAGCAGGTGGAAGGCGTCGTGGACGGCGGTGGCGGCCTGCCACAGTCGGGTGCACGCGGTGGCCAGATGGCGGCCTGCGGCCGGACGCGGAGGGCGGGCCGCGTCGGAGAGGTGGTCGAGGAACTGGTGCAGGACGGTGAGGTGGGCGTGCAGCACATCAAGGTGCGTGCGGTCCACCACCGCTCGCGGCTCGGCCGCCTGTTCGGCGAGGGCGCGGGTGTGGTGGCGGATGCCCGCGCTGGCGGCTCGGAGGTAGGGGTGCGCGTCGTCCGGACGCGGGGGAGAGGTCAAAGAGCGGGTTCCTTCCTGCCGCCGTGTGGGGGGCAGAGGGCGGGTCGGGCTCAGAGGACGGTGCGGGCCAGCGGCAGGGCGCCGAGGGTGAAGGCGTCGGGCTGCTGGTAGTTGAGGCGGCGCAGGTCGACGCCGGCGGTGACGGCGGCGGTCTCGATCTGCGCGCAGGCCGCGTCGAGGAGGGCGTCGGACTCGGCGGTGACGGTGACCAGGCCGGTCAGGGCGACATCGGCGTGCCCGGCGATGAGCTGCCGCTCGCGCGTCTTGACGTCGGCGTACTCGACGGAGTCCTCCTCGCTGTCGACCTGGCCGCGGCGGGCGCGTTCGCCGGCGTCGGCGACGATCGCCGCCTTGCGCCGCTGGACGTCCCGCAGCGCGGACTCCAGCCCCTGCGGGACGTAGACGAGCGAGAGGCTTCGGCGCACGCCCGCGGTGAACATCAGCCCGTGCAGGAACCCGGCGCCCATCTCCACCCTCGGCCAGTTCTCCACCCAGTACGTGGCGTGGCGTGCGGTGTCGGTGGCGAGACGGTCGTACTCCTCGACCTGGACGACGGGCCCGGCGGCGGCAGGGCCGGCCTCGGCGCGTCCGGTGTCGGACCACTGCTGCAGGGCCGCGAGGGCGCCCGGGTCGTAGGCGGTGCGGATGACGGCGGCGATCTCCCGGGCGGACAGCCAGCCGGTGACCGTCAGGCCGGCATTGCGGGCGGCCTGGGTGATGGAGGAGGTGGTCTGCTCCATGACCGTGAACGCGCCGGGCAGTCCGCCGCCCGCCTGGCCGATGAGCCGCCTGGCGGCCTTCAGGTCGAGGGAGATGGCGAGGTAGGTCTCGTGCGGGGCGGCTGCCGGTCCGGCGGAGGCGACCAGCTCGGAGTAGATCTGCCCGGCGACCGGGGCCTCGGCCCGGCCGTGCCGGGCCCAGTGGCGGGAGAGGGTGTCGCCGGAGTCGGGGACGGTGCGCTCCAGGACCTGCACACGGGCGACGTGGCCGGTGCGGGCGACGCCGGCGAGGGCCCGGCCCCAGCCGTTGACGTTCGCGTTCTGGGTGGCCGGGTCGAGCAGGGCGAAGGCGCGGGAGGAGACGCGGGCGACGGCGGTGAGGGTCTGGTGGTGCGGGTCGTGGACGGCCGCGGCGCCGTTGGCCGAGTCGCCGGGGGTGGCGACCTTCAGGGAGGCCGTGGTGCCGGGCAGATGCAGGACGCCGTCCTGGCGGGGTCGGGTGACCGGCCGGGCCAGCCACAGCGTCTGCCCGGTGCGGCGGCGGTACGCGTAGCGGGTGACGATCGGTGCCCAGTCGATCAGGGACCGGCCGTGGCGGCGGATCACGACCAGCGCGGCGGCCGCGGCCCACAGCGGGGCCAGCGCCACTGCGCCGAGCAGGCCGGTGGAGACCACCGTCACCAGCAGCAGCGCCAACGCAGCCGATGCGAGGAGGAGTTGGGGGAGGGAGAGGCCGAGGAGGATGCCGCGACGCGACCGGTGTGGGAACTTCACCGTGACCGGGGCGACGGAAAGATCAGACAAAGGACTGGTCCAGAGGGCGCGGGCGGGACCCGGGTGCGGGGAGCGGCGTGCACGTCCCGCCCCCGGGCGGGGAGAGGAGGGTCAGGGGCTCGTCGGGGGCGGCGCGGTCGCCGCACCACTGTCGGCGGCCTGTGAGCCGGAGGACGGCGGAGCGCCCTGTGGGGGAGGCGTGGTGGTGGGCGGTGTGGAACTCCACCCACCGACCCGGCCGGGCGTGGCACCGGCCCCTGGGCCACCGGCAGCGGCGGCAGTGCCCGGACCGCCGCCGACCTGGCCGCCGGTGTCGTCGGTGACGCCGGTCGGCGCGGGCTGTACGGCCTTCTCCAGACCGGACTTGACGGCATCGCCACCGGACGAGTCACCGCCCCCACCGCCCTGCGGGCCCTTCCGGGCCCATCCGCCGACCGAGGCGGGGGCGATGTCACCGGGGAACCCACCGCCGCCCGGAATCGCGTCCGGGCCCTGCGGCGCGGCCCCGGCCCCGGCGCCCGCTCCGCCCGCGGCACCGCCGGTTCCGGC
>NZ_JBXUOY010000170.1:0-11964 GCF_057196705.1 Streptomyces sp. ATLC9
CCGGCGGGGCGCCCCCCCCCGGCGGCGGGGCCCCCCCCCGCCGCCGGCCGCGCCGGAAGACCGGACCTCGTCCCACGGTTTCGGCCCGCCTCCGGGCGGCGCGGGGGCCGCCGTCACCACGGTCACGGAGGCAGGCCGCACCGTCTGGGCGAGGAGGGCGCGCACCGTGCGCTCCCCGCCGCCGTCCGGGTCGGCCACCACCGCCGCGATCCGGGGCAGCGGCGCGTCCGCGTTCTCCGCCGGGGCGTCATCCACGTCGTCCACACCCGCCCCTAACCGAGGTCCACCCGGGTCAGGGTGAAGTCGATGTCGTTGGGCGGGGCGACCAGCAGCGGCAGCAGCTCCTCACGGGTGCGGGCCCGTCGCCGCCGCTCCTCCTGGGCGGTCATCGCCTCCGTGTACGCCCGGCGCTCCGCGGACCCGAACCCGGTTTCGGGCGCCTGGGTGAGCGATTTGGGCCAGATCCGGTACCGGTAGAGCACCTTGCGCACGCTGCGCAGCCGGTACAGGCGGGCCGCCCGGAGGTGGAAGTCGGTGTCGGCGCCCAGCCGCACGGTGCCGTCGAAGCCGCCGAGCGTCTCCAGCACCGTGCGCCGGACCACCGAGGACGGGTGCAGGAGCACGGTCGTCCGTCCCAGGCGCATCCACAGGTTGCCGTTGCGGGGCATGCGCCGCCGCCCCGTCGTGCGGCCGGCCTCGTCGATGTAGGAGTAGGCGCACCCGACCAGGTCGGCGTGGCCCTTCTCCAGGACGGCCAGTTGGTGGCGGAGCCGGCCCGGCAGGCTGATGTCGTCGGTGTCCTGGAAGGCCACGTAAGGGGTGTCCACCGACTCCAGGACCTTGTTCTTGATCCGCAGGTGCCCGACGTTCCGGGAGGTGCGCAGCACCGTCAGCCGCGGGTCGCCGGCGTACGGGCGGAGTTCGGGGACCCACGTCTGGCCGGGTGAGCAGTCGTCCACCACCGTCAGCCGGAGGTCCGGACGGTCCTGGGTGAGCACCGACGCGACGGCCGTACCCAGGTACGCCGCACAGTCGTAGTGGGGCAGGATGACGGTCACCGCCGCCTCGGCCGGACCGGCTGTCGCCATCGGGTCTCCTTTCGGGCCGCCCCGGGGGGCGACCTCGTGTGTCAGTGCCCGGCAGCCGTTCCCGCGGCGGGTTCCTCGGCGGCGGGGCTGCGGAAGTCCCCCTCGTCGCCCCACACCACATGACGCCGGGGCCGTCCCGCCGCACCACGCACCGCCAGGGAGCAGGCCACGCCGCAGAACCACGTGAAGTGCAGCGCCTTGACCAGCCAGCGCTGCACGCCGCGCACAGGACCGCGGCTGCCGTCCCAGGCCGCGAGCGGCCACAGGCCGTGGAAGAGGACCCGGGTCAGGTAGACCCGCGCGGTGGGCCAGGGATAGTCGGCGACGCAGGTCACATGGCTGTAGAGGGAGCGGCGCAGCCGCTGGAAGGTGTCGTGGGTGCGGCTGACGCGGTAGAAGCTGATCCGGGCCTCCGGCAGCACCTCCAGGTCGTGCAGCGGATCGGGCGCCTCGGCGTCGAGCAGCTCGAACACCACGTACCCGTCGTCGGTCAGGCGTCTGACCGGAATACCGGTGCCCAGCACGTTCGCCGCGACCACCAGACAGGCCGCCGCGGGGCAGGCCTTCGGCGGAGCGGTGACGCCCGAGACCCGGTCCATGACCTGCGAGGTGGCCGTCTCCCGGGCCAGCGCCACCGAGTGCGCTCCGACCGCGCCCCGTTCCCCGCGCTCCAGGAACCGGGAGACCAGCAGGGCGAGGCAGTGCGGAGCGATCTCGATGTCGTCGTCGGTCCAGAGCCAGCCCGAGTAGCCGAGGTCCTCGGAGAGCCGCAGGACCGTGCTCACCGTGCGCAGCTTCCCCGGCCCGGGAAGGGCCAGGCCGACCAGGGTGAGGGCCAGGTCCCCGGGAACCAGCCCGGACAGCCCGCGCAGCCTGCGCAGCGCCTCCTCGTCCTCGCCGGGGCCGTACTGCATGCCCACCCACACGGACAGGGGGAGGGACGGATGGGCCTGCCGCACCTCCGCCAGGGAGTCCAGCAGGTGGCGGAACGTCCGCTCGTGCGCCTTGGCCTCGCACCGCCCGACGTAGGTGGGCAGCAGCACCCCGAGGCCACCGGACGGCAGCGGGAAGGCCGCCCCGCCGGGCCGTACGCCGGTCACGCCGTCCTCGCGCACCTCGCCGCGGACGTCCGAGTCCAATCCCTCGCGCCCCACCAGGACGAACGGGGTGGGGCGGGCGGGCGGCGGCGCGAAACCGCGGGCCACGGCCCGTTGCCACCACACACGACGGTCCACGGTCCCCCCGCGCATCCACGTCCCCTTCGTCGTTCCGAGCGGAATTCCCTCTGGCCCTGACACGGGGTGCGGCCCACCGGCTCCCGCCCCGGCGGCGAACTCCGGAAGAGGCGAGTTGAACCCTGACACGGACAGCGCACACATGAGCGGTGAATGTGGCCGGGTCGGTACGCTAACCAGCCGCCGGGCGGACCTGCAAGAGTGGCTCCGGGCGCGGGAGACAGATGGCCGAAATGCGGGGGCCGGGAGCCCGCTCCCCGGCCGGCCGCCCCGTAGGATCCCCCGCGACCGGCTTGCGGGGGATCCGGGCTCCCGGGAGGTCGCGGTCCCGGCCGCCTGACGCCGCGTGTGGCAGGCTGAGTCCGCGAGCACAGACCGAGGCGGCGAACCCGGTCGAGTCATGAATCCCGACCAATGAGGCCGGCCATGCGTGCCGCTTGGCACGGTCGGCAGAAAGGTGGCAGCCCTATGGCCCATCCCGTCAGTGCCCGGGAGAGACTCCACGGCACGTCCGGGCCCGCCGACCGCAGGATTCTCCTGCAGGCGCGGGGCATCGTGAAGCGCTACAAACGCCGCCGCGTCCTGACCGGTGTGGACATCGTCGTGCGCGCGGGCGAGGTCGCCGCGATCGTCGGCAGCAACGGGGCGGGCAAATCCACCCTGCTCAAGATCTGCGCCGGCCTGATCTCCCCGGACAAGGGGCGGGTCACCGTCTCCGGCAGCCTCGGTTACTGCCCGCAGAACGCCGGCGTCATGGGTTTCCTGACCCCCGGGGAGCACTTCACCCTCTTCGGCACGGGCCGGGGCCTGAGCCGCGAGGAGTCCGACCGCCGCGGCCGGAAAATCGCGGAAGAGCTGGACTGGTCCCCGGCGAAGGGCGTCCTGGCCAAGGACCTGTCGGGCGGCACCCGCCAGAAGCTGAACGTCGTGCTGTCGGCTCTCGGCGGCCCCGACCTGCTGCTGCTCGACGAGCCCTACCAGGGGTTCGACCACGGTTCCTACGTGGACTTCTGGCGGAGCGTCTGGGCATGGCGCGAGGCCGGCAAGGCCGTCGTCGTGGTCACCCACATGCTCAACCAACTCGACCGGGTGGACCAGGTAGTGGATCTCACCCCCCGCAAGGACAGGGGCATCCGATGACAGCCACCCTGCGGATGGCGGAGATGACCTTCCGCGAACTGCTGCGCCGGCGAGGAGTGCTGGGTCTGCTGCTGCTGGTCCCGCTCGTCTTCTACCTCGGGCGCTACGACCAGACCGGGCAGGCCGTCCGCTTCGCCAGCCTCGGTGTGGGCTTCGCGGTCAGTGCCGCGGCCCTCTTCTCCGCGGTCGGCGGCCGGGAGACCGAACCGCTCCTGGCCCTCTCCGGGTTCCGCCCGCTCCAGCTCTTCGCGGGACGCCTGCTGGCCCTCCTCACCGCGGGCCTGGGCGTCAGCGCCCTCTACGCCGTGGTGGTCCTGGTCGGGCAGGACGTGCGGTACCCGCAGGCCGTCCTGGTGGAACTGGCCCTGACCACACTGGTCGCCGTGCCCCTGGGGCTGCTGCTCGGGGCTGCGGTGCCGAGGGACATGGAGGGCGCCCTGCTGCTGATCTCCGTCATCGGCGCCCAGATGGTGATGGACCCGGCCAAGGATTCGGCCAAGGTGCTGCCCTTCTGGTCGACCAGGGAGATCATCACCTACGCCGTCGACGGCGCCGGCGCCGGTTCGTTCGCCTCGGGGGTGGCCCACGCCGTCGGGGTGATGCTGCTGCTGGTCGTGGCGAGCGGATGCGTGACGGCGGGCAGGTTGCGGCGCCGACGTCATCTGCAATTCGCGTGAATGCGCTCCCGACCACTGGAAATGCCCCGTGCGCAAAGCGCCGGGGCATTTCCGCTCCGGTGACCGGCATTCATGACCACTGCACGAAATCTCCCTACCCCGTGGAAACGAACGCGTGTAGTATCGGTAACCGCCCTGCCGCCTGTTCTCGACGCGGCCCGGCGGACCCGCTGTCCGTCTCTCCAGCGGAAGGGGAGCACGTGAACGACGCCCTCGGTTCGTCCGCCGGTCGATCCACCGGGAGGGTTCGCCGAGGGGTTCCGGAGCGCCCCTCCACCGCCCCGGCCTCGGCGGATGCCACAACGGCGTGATGGTTCCCCGTACGGGCATGACGGAATACCGCGGGGCGGCGCGGGCGTCGGCACCCGCTCCGGCGTCGGCGGCGCCGCGCCGAACACTCGCGGACAGTCGGAGAACGCCCCGAGAACCAGAGCGCCCCGCACATCCGCCCGAACGCGCGACACCTCATCCGAACGCGTGACGCGGCCGGCACCCCGTCGCGCGACCCGCCCGGACGACAAGGGGGAAGACGCTGGTGAACGCCTTACCGCGGCTCGGCCACCACACCGAACTCCACGCCGCACCACCGCTCTGGCGACCGGGGCGCGTGCTCGCCCGGCTGCGCGACCACCGGCCGGGACCCGTCCACATCATCGACCCCTTCAAGGTCCCGGTGACGGAGGCGGCCGAGAAGGCGGCGGAGCTCACGCGGCTGGGTTTCGCCGCCGTCATCCTGGCCAGCACGGACTACGAGTCGTTCGAGTCTCACATGGAACCGTACGTGGCGGCGGTGAAGGCGGCCACGCCGCTGCCGGTCGTCCTGCACTTCCCGCCCCGTCCGGGAGCCGGGTTCCCGGTGGTCCGCGGCGCGGACGCGGTGCTGCTGCCCGCGCTGCTGGGCTCCGACGACGACTACTTCGTGTGGAAGAGTCTCCTGGAGACCCTGGCCGCCTGCCCCGGCCGGATACCCCGCGAGGAGTGGCCCGAGCTGATCCTCACCGCCGCCCTCACCTTCGGAGAGGACCGTCGTACCGGGGACCTGCTCGGCACCCTGCCGGTGAGCACCACGAGCACCGAGGAGATCGACCGGCACCTCCACGTCGCCCGCACCTTCGGCTTCCACCTGGTCTACCTGTACTCGCGCAACGATCACGTGCCGCCCGAGGTCGTACGGTACTTCCGCAAGGGGCTCGGACCCGAGCAGGTCCTCTTCGTGAGCGGCAACGTCCGCACCGGCCGGCAGGTCGCCGACTACCTCGACAGCGGGGCCGACCGCGTGGGGTTCGCCGGAGCGCTGGAACACCCGGACTGGCGGACCACCCTCGCCGAGATCGGCGGGGAGCACCGAGAGAACACCGCGGCCCCGGCCCGCCCGGGGAGCGGGCGGTGACGGCCGCTCCGGTCACGGCTCTGCCCGCCGACTACACGCGGTCCATGCTCGCCGCCGAGGCCGCCAACCGCGACCACGTCACCCGTTGCGTCGCCGAGACCGGGGGATCGCCGGATCTGGTGGCCCACACCGCCGCCCTCCGCCTGTACCTGCGGGTCCCCCACTTCCTCACCGAGTGGACGACCGACCCGGACCGGCGGGCCGCGGTCTCCCGCGCACTGGCCCTCGACATCGTCTCCATGAAGCTCCTCGACGACCTGATGGACGACGACACCGGCCTCGACCGGGTCGAACTCGCCTGTGTCTGCCTCCGCCTCCATCTGCGGGCCCTCCACGAACTGGCCTCCCTCGCGCGGAGGCCCAAGGCGGTGACGGACATCCTGGAGCGGGACGCCGTCCACCTCTGCGGCGGCCAGATAAGCACCAAACGCAGCCGGGCGACGAACCTCCAGGAGTGGCGCGCCCACGCGAGCACCTACGGCGCCGCCTTCCTGGGCCGCTACGGGGCACTCGCGGCCGTCTGCGGCGGCGACGACCAACCGGGCGACGCCGTGCGGGAGTTCGCGGAGGCCTTCGCCCTGACCATCACCATGGCCGACGACCTGACCGACTACGACCGCAACGGCGAGCGGGACGGCAACCTCGCTCATCTGATGCGGACCGGGGCGGTGGCCGGCCAGGACGTCATGGACCAACTGGAGGAACTGCGCGGACGGGCGCTGGCCGCCGTTCAGGTGCCGTCCGGCGCCCCCGGCCTGGTGCAGGTCGTCCACCTCTACACGGACGACGTACTGACCCGGCTCGTCCCCCGGCACCTGGGCGGATGAGCGGCGCCGGCCGGAGCCTTTCCGGCCGGCCGCCCGGCCCACCCCGGAGCTCGGTGTCAGCGTGCCGCGCCGCCCCGCACCATCAGGTCGTCGAACACGAAGAGGTCGACATCCGTGTGCGCGAAGTCGTCGAGCACGTCCCGGGCGGTGTGCGCGATGGGCCGGCCCGGTCCGTTGAGCGAGGTGTTGATCAGCGCGGGCACGCCGGTCAGTCCCTCGAACGCGTCGAGCAGACCGTACAGCCTGTCCTCGCCGGGGCCCAGGGTCTGGATCCGGCAGGTGCCGTTGACATGCCGGGCCTCGGGCGCGGTCCCGTCCGGCAGCCGGTACTCGAAGAGCATGTACGGCGACGGTGCCTGCCCCGGGTACAGCGCGGTGAACCGCTCGTCGCGCATCACGGCGCCCAGCGGCCGGTACCACTCGCGCTGCTTCAGCTTCTCGCTCATGCGCTCGCGCATGCCCGGCACCGAGGGAGAGCCCAGCAGCGACCGGTGCCCCAGCGCGCGCGGCCCCAGTTCCGCCGCCCCCTGCGTCAGCGCCACGACCCCGCCGGCGGCCAGCACCCCGGCGACCTCGGACCGGTCGTAGTCGACGGCCCGCAGCCCCGCACGCTCCACCGCGTCCAGGACCTCGGCGCGGCTGTTGCCCCCGCCGTTGCGGTAGACGTCGAAGGGCTCCGGCGTGACACCGGCCACCTGCGAGAGCGCGTAGAGGCCGGCTCCCGTCAGGTGCCCCGCGTCCCCGCAGGCGGGCGGGACGGCGATGTCCCGTCCGTACTCCGCCCGCAGCGCCGAGTTGGCCACGATGTTCAGGGCGCAGCCGCCGCCGAGGGCGATCGGGCCCACCCCGGCGTCCGTGCGCGTCACGTGCCGGTCGAGTACCTCCCGGACGGCCTCGGTGAACATCTCCTGGAACGTCGCCACCACATGCGAGGCCGTCTCGAACCCGGAGTCGAACTCGGGCCGGGCGGCCAGGTCCGCGCGCACCCGCTCGGCGAGTTCCCGGTCGTTCATCACGTTCGGGTCGACCGCCAGCAGCTGCTCGCGGATGCGGGCGTCGGGCTGCCCGTAGCCGCCCAGGGCCATCACCTTGCCGGCCACGCTGGGGCTCGGGCCGAAACCGAGGAGGTACCCGATCGCCGTCCACCCGAAGCCGTTGCCGTACCAGGGCAGAGGGTCCTTGCCGACCCACTTCAAGGTCCCGTCCGACACCCGGAACAGGGAGCTGCGGGTGAGCTGCCCGCGGCCCTCGTTGACGAGGACGACGGTGCCCTCCCCCCAGCCCGCGTAGTGGGCGGCCAGCGCCGCGTGGGAGACCTCATGGGTGACCACGACGCATTCCACCCGGCGCCCCAGCATCTCGCAGACGGTCCGGTGGTGGAGCGCGCCCGCCGACGTCCGCCCCAGTGCCCGGTCCATGTCGGGGATGCGCAGCAGCCCGCTGCGCACCGGCGTACTCACGGCCACCAGGTCGATGCCGCCGGTGTCCACGCACTCCTGCGCGAGCACGTGCCGCAGGGCGACATCGCAGCGGTGGTCGTGCTTGACCCGGGTGAGCCGCTCGGTCTCGACGGCGAAGACCAGTCGCCCGTCCTCGAAGTAGGCGACGCCGGTGTCGTGCCCGGCGGAGTGGAGCGAGAGTACCTTCATCAGCTCTCCTGACACGTGGACGAGGACGGTGAGGCCGCGGCGGACGACGGGGACGACGGTGTGAGCCTGCGGATGTCCGAGTACGGAGCCCACTCGATGCCGCGCAGCGGCCTGCCGCACAGCCCCCGCGCGTACAGCTCGATCCCGATGCCCGTGAACCACGCGAAGTACAGCCACTTGATGAACGCCTTCTTCGCGCCGTGGAGGACACCGCGGGAGGAGTCGAAACCGGTCAGGGGCCACATGCCGCCGAAGAGGACGTGGCCGAAGTAGTGACGGACCACGGGCAGCGGCCAGTCGGCGACGTCGACGAGGTGGTTGAGCAGCAGCCTGCGGATCCTGCGGCGGGTCTCACCGGCCGGCCCCGCCACGTAGTAGTGGCACCGGGCGTCCGGAACCAGCCGCAGGCGGGCCAGCGGGTCGGGCAGCGCGGGGTCGAGGAGACGGAAGCACACGTAGCCGTCGTCGGACACATATCGCCCCGGCAGCCCGCTGGCCACCACGTCGGCGGCCACCAGCAGGCAGCAGCCGTGCGGGTAGTTCGTCGCCGGCGCGGCGATCGCCTTGGCCCGGGACAGCAGCCGGGAAGTGGCGTACGCGTGGGCGTGCGCGATCTTGGTCGCGCCGACCGCGCCGCGACACCCCGCCGCCAGGAAGTCCCGCACCAGCCGGGACAGGCAACCCTCCTCCAGGGCCACGTCGTCGTCGGTCCACCCGACACCCGCACAGCCGAGGAGCCCGGCGACCGCGATCGCCCCGTTGAGGGTACGGGGCTTGCCAGGCCCGGGCAGCGAGAGACCGCATACCCGCAGGCCGGGCAGCCGGACGCGGGCGTCGGCCAGCAGTACTCGCAGGCGCCGCAGCGACTCCTCCTCCTCGCCCGCCGACGACCACTGCATGCCGACGAACAGCACCAGGGGCACCAGGGGATGGTCCCCGGCCACCGCGGCCGCCTGGTCCAGCAACGCGCCGAACCACTCCCGCTGCCGCGCCAGGCCGGTCCGGGCGACGTAGGTCGGCACGACCATCGCGATGCCCGGCTGTCCGGCGGGCGTGCGCAGCGCCGCCGCGGCCTCCTCGGCCCGCAGGGTCCCGTCCGCCGGCAGACCCGGCAGCACGTGCCGGACCGGGACCTCCCAGGACTCCGGGGGCCTGAAACCCCGGGCCATCGTGCTGCGCAGATGGTGCGTCAGGAGCCCCTCACCGGGCGGCCGGCGCCTGTGCCGTCCGAGCGGACGGTTGAGGGGGACCGGCGGTCCCGGACGGGCCGGCGGACGCGGGACGGCCGAGGCCGCGGGTTCAGAAGTCACGATCGGTGTTGGACGTGGACCGGTGCAGGCTGCGCAGGCCGTCCAGGGTGTTGCGCCACTGGCCGGTGACCACCATGTGCGACAGCAGCGGCCTGATCATCGAACGGCGCATGAAGAAGGACCGGTACGCCCGCTGGGCCCGCTCCTGCGCGTCCGGTACCAGGTACCCGATCCGGGTGTCGAACTCGCCCCGCACGAACCGGTCCCAGTAGTCGGACGGGATCCGGCCGGCGGCCACGGACTCCCTGTGCAGGGGGGTACCGGGCAGGGGCGTCGCGGTGTAGAAGCTGGCGTAGTCCAGCGGGAGCCGGCAGGCGAGGTCGACGGTCCTGCGGAACTGCTCCCGGGTCTCGCCCAGCCAGCCGACGATGAAGTACCCGAAACCCTTGATCCCGGCCTCGTGGGCGGAGGTGACCGCTTTCTCGATCTTCCCGATGTCGCTTTCCTTGCGCATCCGCTCGAGGATCTCGCTGTCGCCGTGCTCGATGCCGAACCGCAGGCGTACGCACCCGGCCCCGGCCATCGCCTCCAGCAGCGGCTCGGGCACCAGGTCGACGCGGGTGGGCGCCTCCCAGCGGACCTTGAGGCCCTGCTCCCCGATGAGTGCGCAGATCTCCCGCACCCGGCCGCGGTGCAGGGTGAACACGTCGTCGTAGAACATGATCTCCTTCACCCCCCACCGCTCCTTGAGCTCCGTCATCTCCCCGACGACGTCCTCGGGACTGCGGTACATGGACTTCTTGTCCACGGCCTGCTTGAAGCAGAAGCTGCACTTGAAGGGGCAGCCGCGGCTGGAGATCATCGTCGCGAACGGCCTCGGGGCCATGATGGAGTAGTAGCTGTCCATCGGGAGCCCGGAGCGTTCGGGCCAGCCGACCTCCTCCAGGTTCACCATGGGCGCGGCACCACCGTCGTGCTTGCGGGTCACCAGGCCGCGGATGCCCTCCGGCTCCTCGCCCCGCTCCATCGCCTCCGCCAGTTCCGGCATGATCGTGATGCCTTCGCCGACGCCGATGTAGTCGATGGAGTCGTGGACGAGGTTCTCGTGCGCGTACACCTCCGTGTGCGGCCCGCCCAGGATCACCTTGGCCCCGGTGCTCCTGGCCGCCTCGCACGCCTCGAGGGCACCGGGCAGGCCGGGTGTCGTGGTGCTCACCCCGACCAGGTCCGGTTCGAAGTCCGCGAGCAGTTTGCGCAGCCCCTCGCTGTCGAGGCCCAAGGCGGGGGTGTCGACCTGGATGACGTTGTGGAATCCGGCCGACTTCAGCGCGGTGTGGATGTAGCCCAGTCCGAGGTGCGGCAGTACACCGGCCCGCTTCTGGACCCGGGCTATCTGGCGGGTGTTCAGGCACAGGTCGTGGTGGCGCACGAGGGCGATGCGTAGTCTGCGCTTGCGCCAGAGGGGCAGTGCCGAACGGGCCGGGGCCGCGGCCGAGCAGCCGCCCGAAGCCGCCCCCGCGGCGGGACCTGTGCTGATCACGGGCAATGTCTTCCGCATACGGTGCGCTCCTTCTGGGCCCTGCGGCTGTGGTCGGGTGCGGTGTGCGGGTCTGACGGGTGCGCGGGTGCCCGGCCCTAGGACCGGTGGCCGGCACGCCGAGTGGCGAAGCCCTCCAGCTGCAGCAGGTAGAGCGCCAGGGGCTGGAGCCGGCTGACGCGCTGCGGTGCTCCGGGCCCCCGGCCGGCGGCCAGCAGCCGTTGCAGGAAGCGGTCGGGGCTGCGCCACCACCGCGGTTCCACCGCCACCGCGTGCGCGAGGAACCGCAGCAGGTACGCCAGCCGGTGCGCGACCAGCGGGGGCCCGTGCCGCTGGGGCACCGACGAGGCGAAACCCAGGTTCGCGTGCTCGGGGAAGGCCCGGTGCAGTGCCCGGTCGTGGAACGTCCCGCCGACCAGGAACCGGCGTGGCACCGCGGCGAGGTGGTCGAAGAGGGCGTGGTCGAGGTAGGGGGTGTGTGTCAGGAGGCGTCCGTCGCCCAGGGCGAACGGAGCCGCGGAGATGGAGCGCCGGGTCCGGTTCCAGAAGAAGAAGGAGCTGAGCGGGCAGGCGCTGTCCGCGTGCCGGGCCAGCTCGGCGACCAGACGCCGGCGGGCCGCCTGCCTGCTCCACAGCAGGCTGGTGCGCGGACCCAGCAGGTGCTCCACGTGCGGGCCGGTCCGACCCGCGTCCAGCAACCGGTCCGCCAGGCGGGGCAGGCCGACGGGATCGTAGGGGTGGGCCCGGATGAAGGCGACGCTCGGGTTCTGGGTCAGCTCCCCGCCGCCGAGACCGTCGTAGGAGACGCGGCTGTGGCGGTGCAGGTGAGCCAGGAGCGGCCGGGTCCACGCGCCGTCCAGGGTCGTCATGCCCTGCGCGGGCAACGCCGACAGCTCGGCGCGGAACTGCGCACGCGGACGCGGCACCACCGTGTGCGGCAGGCCCAGCCGGGCTGCGAGAACGGCCGCGACACGGGCGTCGGCCCCCGGATCGGGGGGGAACTTCGAACCGCTCACGCACCGTCGCGGCGGTGCTCCCAGGCGGCACAGTTCGAGCAGGATGTGCCGTGAGTCCCGGCCGCCGCTGAGCGGCAGGTCGTACGGCTCGGCGGGCGCCCGGCGAGCCACCGAGGCGCGGTACAGGTCGATGTAGCCGTCGACAGGCTGGTCCT
>NZ_JBXUOY010000171.1:0-11944 GCF_057196705.1 Streptomyces sp. ATLC9
CGGCGACGGCAGCGACTGGGCCGCCGCCGCCGAGGTCGCCGAGGAGGGCGGTGGCTCCGGCCCGTACGCGCGGTACGCCGCGCCGGCCCACGCCCGGGGCGAGGGAGGAACCGACATCGTCCTGGGCCGGGAGGACGCCGAGCACACCCTCACCCTCTACGAGGACCTGCGCTGCCCGGTCTGCGCCGCCTTCGAGCAGGCCAACGGCGGGAGGATCCGCGAGGATGCCGAGGCGGGCCGGTACCGGGCCGAGTACGTCTTCGGCACCTTCCTCGACGAACGCGCCGGCGGCACCGGTTCGCGCAACGCGCTCAGTGCGCTCGGTGCCGCGCTGGACGTGAGCCCCGAGGCATTCCTGGCCTACAAGGAGGTGCTCTTCTCCGCCGACCGCCACCCCGACGAGGCCTCGGACGAGTTCGCCGACGACCGGCACCTGGTCGGGCTCGCCCAGGAGGTCGCCGAGCTCAGGGGACACGACGGCTTCGAGAAGGCGGTCCTCGACGGGGTCTACGATCCGTGGGCGCTGCGGGTCTCGGCGAAGTTCGACGCGGCCGAGGACGTCACCGGCACGCCGGCCGCCGAACTCGACGGCGAGCGGATCCAGGAGGGGGGTGCCGGCGTCCCGCCCATGGACCCCGAACGGTTCGGCCGGCTCGTGGAGGCGGCCATGGAGCGGTCCGCGCGGCGGTGACCGGCGAGAAGACGCACCGGCTGCACGCCGGCCGGACGGCCCCCTGTGCGAAACTTGGCTCCGTTCCCACGCGAACGGGCTCTTCCGGCGGCGCCGCACGTCCCGGGGCCCACCTGATCCGTTCCACGGGGGGAGAGCCCTGCCGATGAAACGCACACCGCTTCCGGGCGTCGGCACCCAGTACGACGTCACCACCCGCTCCGGGCGGCACCTGTCCGTCGTCGTCCACCAGGACGGCCGGCGCTTCCTTGGCTTCTACGACGCCGAGGATCCCGACACCTGCCAGGCGTCCTTCCAGCTCGAATCCGACGAGGCCGCCTCCCTCGCCGCGCTGATCGCCCCCGAGCCCGAGGCTCCCGATCTGGCCGTCGGAGAGCTGGACCTGGCCACCGAGCGGATCCCGGTGACCGCCAGGTCCCCCTACCGCGGACGGCCGCTGGGCGACACCCGCGCCCGTACCCGCACCGGGGCGTCCATCGTCGCGGTGCTGCGGCGCACCGCGCCGCACCCGGCCCCGGGACCGGACTTCAGACTGGAGGCGGGGGACGTCCTCGTGGTCGTGGGCACCCGCCAGGGCGTCGAGGAACTCGCCCAGATCATCGCGGGGGGCTGAGCATGCACGACACCACCATGCTGCTCATCGAGCTGGGCGCCATCATCCTCGGGCTGGGGATCATCGGGCGGTTCGCCGGACGGATCGGCCTGTCCGCCATCCCCCTCTACCTGCTGGCCGGTCTCGCCTTCGGCCACGGCGGCATCTTCGAGCTGAGCGCCAGCGAGGAGTTCGTCGCCATCGGCGCCGAGATCGGCGTGATCCTGCTGCTGCTCCTGCTGGGCCTGGAGTACAGCGCCTCCGAGCTGGTGGACAACCTCAGGACGCAGTACCCCTCGGGCATGGTGGACTTCGTCCTCAACGCCACGCCCGGAGCCGTCGCCGCCCTCGTCCTGGGCTGGGGTCCGGTGGCCGCCGTGGCACTGGCCGGCGTCACCTGGATCTCCTCCTCCGGTGTCATCGCCAAGGTCCTCACCGACCTGGGCCGGCTCGGCAACCGCGAGACACCCGTCGTCCTCGGCGTCCTGGTCATGGAGGACCTGGCGATGGCGGTGTACCTGCCGCTGCTGACCACCCTGCTGGCCGGTGTCGGCCTGGTGGGCGGCAGCGTCAGCCTGATCGTCGCCCTGGGAACGGTCGGCCTGGTCCTCTACGTCGCGCTGCGCCACGGCCGGCTGATCAGCAAGGCCGTCTCCTCCGACAACCCCGAGCTGCTGCTGCTGGTGGTGCTCGGCCTGACCGTCCTGATCGCCGGGATCGCCCAGCAGCTGCACGTCTCGGCGGCGGTCGGCGCGTTCCTCGTCGGCATCGCCCTGTCCGGCGAGGTCGCCGAGAGCGCCCACCGGCTGTTCGCCCCGCTGCGGGACCTGTTCGCGGCCGTCTTCTTCGTCTTCTTCGGGCTGTCCACCGACCCGGGCAACATCCCGCCGGTGATCGTCCCGGCGCTGATCCTGGCCGTGGTGACGGTGGTGACCAAGATCGCCACCGGCTGGTACGCGGCGCGGCGCGCCGGCATCAGCCCCAGGGGCCGGCTGCGGGCGGGCGGAGCCCTGGTGGCGCGCGGCGAGTTCTCCATCGTCATCGCCGGTCTGGCGGCCGGGGTCGCCACCGAGATCCGTCCGCTGGCCACCGCGTACGTACTGCTGATGGTGATAATCGGCCCGCTGGCCGCCCGCTGGACGGAACCTGCCGTCAGGGCTCTGATGCCCCGGCCGGTACCGGTCTCCCCCGGCCCGTCGGGACAGCCGCCGGCCGAAATGCGGGAGGGGCCGAAAACCCCTTCCGACACCGCGGCCCGCGCGGACTCCCCCACCCAGCCGTAGGGCCGGAAGGAAGTACCCGCGGCCGGTGGGGCATCATCTCATGCATGGGGACAGTCGCCGGTCTGGACAGCTCGTCCGAGTACACCCGCATCGTCGTCTGCGACACCGACACCGGTGCCGTCGTCAGACAGGGATACGCCCCGCACCCCCTGCCCGGGGGCGGCGGTGAGGAGGACGGTGCCGGGCCGGCCGCGGGCAGACCCACCGAGACCGACCCGCAGGCGTGGCTGCTCTCGCTCGGCGACGCCGCGGCCGGCGGGGTGCTGGAGGGTGTCCAGGCCATCGGTGTCTCGGCGCAGCAGAACGGGCTGGTGGCGCTCGACGAGGCCGGCGTGCCCGTGCGTCCCGCGCTGGTCGGCAACGACCGGCGCGCGCAGACCGCCGCGGCCGACCTCGTCGACGCGCTCGGCGGCCGCGAGGCGTGGGCGCGGGCGGTGGGCGCCGTACCGCAGGCGGCGCAGCCGGTGGCGAAGCTGCGCTGGCTGGCCCGGCACGAGCCGGAGGCGGCCCGGCGCGTGGCCGAGGTCCTCCAGCCGCACGACTGGCTGGTGTGGCAGCTGCTGGGCCGTCCGCCGCGCCGCACCACCGACCGCGGCGACGCCTCGGGGACCGGTTACTGGTCGGCCGCCACCGAGTCCTGGCGGACGGACCTGGCCGAGCTGGCGCTCGGCCATCCGGTGAAGCTGCCCGAGGTACTGGGGCCGGCCGAGCCCGCCGGGCACACCCCCGAAGGACTGCTGATCTCGGCCGGCACGGGCGAGACGATGGCCGCCGCCTTCGGCCTGGGCGTCGGCCTCGGCGACGCCGTGGTCTCCCTGGGGGCGTCCGGTTCGGTCTTCTCCGTGCACCACCAGGCGCCGGCCGAGCCGACCGGCATGATCACCTCCCTCGCCGACGCCACCGGTCTGCACCTTCCGGTGGTGCACACGCTCAACGCCGTACGGGTGCTGCGCGGCGCCGCCGAACTGCTCGGCACCTCCCTGGAGGGGCTTTCGGAGCTGGCGCTGACCTCCACGCCGGGCTCCCACGGGCTGGTGCTGCTGCCCTACCTGGAGGGCGAGCGCACCCCCGACCTGCCGCACACCGCCGGCACGCTGGCCGGGCTGCGGCGCGAGAGCATGAGGCCGGAGCATCTGGCGCGCGCCGCCTTCGAGGGGATGCTGTGCGGGCTGGCCGACGCCCTCGACGTGCTGCGCGGCCGGGGTGTGTCGGTCGGCCGGGTCTTCCTGCTGGGGGCCGCGGCCGATCTGCCGGCCGTGCGGGCGATCGCCCCGGCCCTGCTGGGCGCGCAGGTGGTGGTCCCCGAGCCCGCCGACTACACGGCACTGGGCGCCGCCCGCCAGGCCGCCTGGGCCCTGGGGGTGTCCCGGGGCGCGCTCTCGCCGCGGCAGCCCCCGATGTGGCCCGCCCCCGCCGGCCGGGTCCTGGAACCGGGCGAGGAGCTGGCGGTGGGCCAGGCGGTGCGGCAGCAGTACGCGACGGTACGGGAGCAGACGCACCCGGGGGCTTTCGGCTGAGCCCGCACCGGCCGCCGCGGCCGGGCGCCGGCCCGACCGGGCCGGGGGCTCAGTCCAGATAACCCCTGAGCTGGTCCGCGTAGGCGTGGTCGCGGAGTTTCGCGAGGGTCCTGGACTCGATCTGGCGAATGCGTTCGCGGGTGACGCCGAAGAGGCGGCCGATCTCCTCCAGCGTGCGGGGCCGGCCGTCGACGAGGCCGTAGCGCAGCTGGACGACCCTGCGCTCGCGCTCGCCGAGAGTGGACAGCACCGCGTCCAGATGCCGGCGCAGCAGCAGGAAGGCGGCGGACTCCACGGGTGAGGGCGCGTCGCCGTCCTCGATGAGGTCGCCGAGGTTGACGTCCTCCTCCTCGCCCACCGGGGCGTGCAGCGAAACCGGCTCCTGGGCCAGCCGCAGCACCTCGCCGACCCGCTCGCCGGTCAGGCCGAGCTGGGCCGCGACCTCCCCGGGCGTCGGCTCGTAGCCGCGCTCCTGGAGGATGCGGCGCTGGACGCGGACGACCCGGTTGATCAGCTCCACGACGTGCACCGGGACCCTGATGGTGCGGGCCTGGTCGGCCAGCGCCCGGGACATGGCCTGGCGTATCCACCAGGTGGCGTAGGTGGAGAACTTGTAGCCGCGGGTGTAGTCGAACTTCTCCACGGCCCGGATGAGGCCCAGATTGCCCTCCTGGACCAGGTCGAGCATGGTCAGCCCGCGTCCGACGTACCGCTTGGCCACCGAGACCACCAGGCGGAGGTTGGCCTCGATCAGGCGGCGCTTGGCCACCCGGCCCATGACCACCAACCGGTCGAGTTCGAGGGCGAGGCTCTCGTCGAGGCCGGGAGTGCGGGTGAGTCTCTCCTCGGCGAACAGGCCCGCCTCGACGCGCCGGGCGAGTTCCACCTCCCCCGCGGCCGTCAGCAGGGGGACACGGCCGATCTCGCGCAGGTACTGGCGGAAGAGGTCGGCGGAGGGGCCGGTCGCGTCGGGGCCGGCGGGCCGGGGGAGGGGAGCGGGCTCCTCCCGGAACCGCTCGGGACCGGCTTCCGTGTCCTGGCCGGGGACGGGCCGAGGGTGCGCGGACGGAACGGCCGGCGGGCCGCCGGGCGGTACGGCGGCCGGGTCCGGAGCGTTCGGGGATCCGGGGGCGGCGGGGGGGACGGGAAAGGCCGGGACGGCGGGGGCCGCGCCGGCCAGGGTCCGGGTCTGCACGGGGGCGGCCTCCAAGTTGATCGCTGCCGGTTCGGGGACGACAGGCGAGACGAGGACGGGCGCGGCCGCACCGCTGTCCGCACCACGGCGGACGAGCGGCGCCGAAGGGGGTACGCGCTCCGGGGACTCAGGCACCTCCCTCAGTGTGGGGTACGACACACTGCCGCCACGAGGGGCGTGCGCGCGGTTTCTGGACTCCTGGGTGACCGAACGCGTACGGAACGTGTCAGAACGGGCCGGGGAGGACCCGCTGGTGCGGGGGCCGGCCCCGCGCGGGCCTACGACCAGAGCGCGGCGGCGCCGCGGTCGCGCAGCGACCGGCCGTACCGCTCCAGCGTCCACAACTGCTCGGCGACGGCCGTCTGGGCCTCGTCCCCGCTGTTCGTCATGCGTGCGAGGGTACTGCTCAGCTCGGCGATCCGGCGGTTGACCGCCTCCAGCCGCACCTTGACCAGGAACTCCCCGGCGTAGGCCTCGTCGGGCTCGCGCGGGGTGCGCAACGGCTCGACGCTCAGCTCGGTGATCATCGACCGCACGGTGTCGTCCGGCGCGGCGTCCCGCACCCGGGCCAGGTACTCCGCGTCGGCGCGCTCCACTCCCCCGGCCTCCTCCACGGCCCGGCGCACCCGCGCATAGGGTTCGGCGGTGAACTCGTCGGCGCCGTAGGCGTCGAAGAGCGGGGAGACCAGCGCCGGGAACTGCAGCGCCAGCTTGAGCAGTTCGCGCTCGGCCAGGCGCTGGGGGCTGCGCAGGTCCAGCCGGGGGCCGCCTGGCGCGGGGCCGGGCCCCACCTGTCGCACGGGCGGCGAGGCTGGGCGGCGCTGCTGCGGACCTCCATGGCCGCCCTGGCCGCCGGCCCGCCGCCCGCGCTCCCAGCGGGCCAGCTGCCCCACCCGCCGCACCACGAACTCGGTGTCGAGGATGCCCAGCAGCCCGGCCAGGCGTACGGCGTACTGGTGCTGGATCGAGCCGTCCTTGATCCGCGCGACGATCGGCGCGGCCTCCTCCAGGGCCGCGGCCCGGCCTTCGGCGGTGTCCAGGTTGTGCTGCCCGGTGACCGAGCGGATGGCGAACTCGAACAGCGGCGAGCGGCCCTCCACCAGGGCCGCCACCGCCTCGTCGCCCTCGGCCAGCCTCAGGTCGCACGGGTCCATGCCGCCGGGGGTGATGGCGATGGAGGTGCGGGCGGCGAACTTCTGGTCGTCCTCGAAGGCGCGCAGGGCGGCCTTCTGGCCGGCCGCGTCGCCGTCGAAGGTGAAGACGACCTCCGAGCGGGAGTTGTCCATCAGCAGTCGCCGCAGGATCTTGATGTGCTCGCCGCCGAAGGCGGTGCCGCAGGTGGCGATGGCGCCGGTGACCCCGGCGAGGTGGCAGGCCATCACGTCCGTGTAGCCCTCGACGACCACGGCCCGGCCGGTCTTGGCGATCTCGCGTTTGGCCAGGTCGATACCGTAGAGCACCTGGGACTTGCGGTAGATGGCCGTCTCGGGGGTGTTGAGGTACTTCGGCCCGTTGTCGTCCTCGCGCAGTTTGCGGGCGCCGAAGCCGACGACCTCGCCGGTGATGTCGCGGATGGGCCACATCAGCCGGCCGCGGAAGCGGTCGATGGGGCGGCCGTTGCGGCTCTCCTGGGCGAGGCCGGCCAGGATCAGCTCCTTGTCGCTGAAGCCCCTGCCGCGCAGGAAGCGGGTGAGGTGGTCCCAGCCGGCCGGGGAGTAGCCGACTCCGAAGTGCGCGGCGGCCTCCTGGCCGAAGCCGCGCTCGGCCAGGAAGCGGCGGCCGGTCTCGGCCTCGGGCGAGTCGAGCTGCTCGGTGTAGAAGGCGGCGGCGGCCTTGTGCGCCTGGACCAGCCGGATGCGCTCGCCCTGCTGGCGGCCGGGGGCGTAGCCGCCCTCCTCGTAGCGCAGGGTGACCCCCGCCTGCGAGGCGAGCCGCTCGACGGCCTCGGAGAAGGAGAGGTGGTCGACCTTCATCACGAAGTCGAGGGTGTCCCCGCCGGCCTGGCAGCCGAAGCAGTGGTACAGGCCCTTGCTCGGGCTGACGTGGAAGGAGGGGGACTTCTCGTCGTGGAAGGGGCACAGGCCCTTGAGGTTGCCGCCGCCGGCCGGGCGGAGCTGGAGGTACTCGGAGACGACGGCGTCGATCGGGACCGCGTCCCGCACCGCCTTCACGTCGTCGTCGTTGATCCGTCCCGCCACGGCGGAAAGTCTACGGCCGCCCCGCGGCGTCCCCGGCACGGCGGGTCCGGGGCCGGATCTCCCGGACGAAGACGGGACGCGGGCCGACGCCCTCGATGACGGACTCCTCACCGTGCGCCCGGAAGCCCTGGCGCTCGTGGAAGCCGCGGGCCGGGGTACGGCCGTTGCAGCACAGCAGCGCCCCGGCCGCGGGCGGGGTGGGGCGGGTCACGCTCCGGCCAGCTCCTCCAGCGGCACCGAGGGGTCGGCCAGCTTCTCCGGGTCGCTCCCCCGGCCGGAGCGGATGAGCCGCTGGACCGGCCCGGTGGTGCCCTCGGTGTTCATTCCCAGCGCCGCCAGCACCCGCCCCTCGCTCAGCCAGAACGCGGTGAACTCCCGCTTCCCGAGGTCGCCGCGGACGACCACCTGGTCGTACGAGCCGGGCGGCGCCCAGCCGGAGTACTCCATGCTCGTGCCGTACTGCTCGGAGGAGAAGTACGGCACCCGGTCGTAGGAGACCTCCTGCCCGAGCATCGCCCGGGCTGCGGCCGGCCCGCCGTTCAGGGCGTTGGCCCAGTGCTCGGCGCGCAGCCGGGCGCCGAACAGCGGGTGGTGGACGGCGGCGACGTCGCCGGCGGCGTGGATGTCGGGGTCGCCGGTGCGCAGCGAGGCGTCCACGGCGATGCCGCCCACGGGCTCCCCGGCCAGCTCCAGCCCGGCGGCCCGGGCCAGGGAGACGCGGGGGGCGGCGCCGATGGCGGCGAGCACGGCGTGCGCCGGATGCTCCTCGCCGTCCCCGGTGCGGACGGCGAGGACCTGGCTGTCCTGGCCGACGATCTCGGTGAGGGAGGTGCCGAAGTACAGGCGTACGCCGTGCTCGCGGTGCAGATCGGCGAGGACGGCGCCCAGTTCGGGCCCGAGGACGGAGTGCAGCGGGGTGGGGTTCGGCTCGATGACGGTGACCTCGGCGCCCCGGGAGCGGGCGACGGCGGCCACCTCCAGGCCGATCCGGCCCGCGCCCGCGACGACCAGGTGCCCGTTGTCGCGGCCGAGCCCGGCCAGGGTGCCGCGCAGCCGGTCGGCGTGCGCCAGGCGGCGCAGGTGGTGCACCCCTGCCAGCCCGGTGCCGGGGACGTTCAGACGGCGCGGCTCGGCGCCGGTGGCCAGCAGCAGTTTGTCGTAGTGGACCCGGGTGCCGTCGCCCAGCTCCACCGTCCTCGCCTCCCTGTCCAGGCGGACGGCGGGCTGGCCGAGGTGGAGTTCGACCGCGGCCCCGGCGTACCAGACGGGCTTGTGGACGAAGACGCCGCCGCGTTCGGCGGTGCCGCCGAGGTAGCCCTTGGAGAGGGGAGGCCGCTCGTAGGGGTGGTCGCGTTCGTCGCCGATCAGGATGACGCGGCCGGTGAAGCCCTCGGCCCGCAGGGTCTCGGCCGCCTTCGCCCCGGCCAGGCCGGCGCCGATGATGACGAACGTGCGGTGTGCGTCGACCACGTGCTTCCTCCTCGTTGCGCCGCCCCCTGCGGTGGGCCCCCGGAAGCGGGCCCCGCCGGCCGCGCCGCCGGAAGGTACGGCGGACTGATCGTCCGGGGTGGTCCGGGTGGGGGTGCGGTCCGCGGGCGGCTCCGCGGACGTCTCCCACGGATTCTCCCCATCCTCCGGGCCGCTCTATCCCCCTTCGCGCGCACCGCCCTCCTTTGTCCTGGGTCACCCGGTACGCGCACCCGTCTCCGCGTGTCCGTGCGCCCGGGCCGCGGGGCGGGTCCGGGCGGGGACGGCCCGGCCCGGGCCGTCCCCGTACGCCTGGCCGTGGAGGACCCGGCGGGCTTCGCCCACCCGGGCCAGGCCCTCCACCGCGGAGCTGACGCCGGTGCGCAGCCCCGGCAGCGCGGGCAGGGCGCCGGCCAGCTCCGCCAGCAGGACGTCGGCGGCTCCGGCGGCGATGTCCGGGTCGGCGTCGGAGCGGGGTGCCACAGGATCCGTACGGCCGCGGGGACGCGGGAGCGGATCAGGGTCCGGTGGGCCTCCCGGCCGGGGCCCGCGACGGCCACCACCGCGTACCGCCCCCGTTCGGACAGCGTCCATGACGATAAGACCAGCTCGCGGCCCCGGCCCAGCGGCCGGCCCGGTTGCGTGTGCGCTCGCACAACGGCTCTCCCCGCGACCGCCGGGCCGCGACCGGCCGTCCTACGGTCGGCCCATGACACGCGAGTTCACCTCCTTCGACGGAGTGACCATCCGCTATCACCGCTGGGACCCGGCGTCCGGTGGGGACGGCGGACTGCCGGTCGTGGTGCTGCACCACGGCTTCACCGCCGACACCCACGCCAACTGGGTCCGGCCCGGCGTCGTCGAGGTGCTGACCCGGCGGGGACGGCGGGTGGTCGGCATCGACGCGCGCGGCCGACGACCCGGCCGACGTGCCGCTGCGGATGGCGGGCCTGCGGATCTGGGCCGACGAGGTGGGCGCCGACCGCCGCGCCCTGGCCGCGCAGGGCAGGTCCATGCACCAGGGCCCGACCGAACCGGCGGGCGTCACCGTGCCGACCCTGGTGCTCGCGGGCGCGGACGATCCGCTGGCCGCGCGCCCCGGGGTGCTCGCCGACGCGCTCCCCCGCGCCTCGCTGCGGACCCTGCACGGCGACCACCTGACGGCCGTGCGCGATCCGTCCTTCGCCCCGGCTATGGCGGACTTCCTGGAATCCGCCGACTGACGCGGACCGTTCGCGGCGCGCCCCCGGCGGGGCCGTACCCGAACCGTTCGCCCCGCGGACCGCTGCGCGTCACATCGGGCGGGTAACGGGGCCGTGGACGGGTACACCCATGGCCCACCAGGGACGACGCGGGGAGCGGGACGGCGGATGCGCGTGATGACGTGGAACGTGTGGTGGCGGTTCGGGCCGTGGCGGGAGCGCTACGGGGCGATCCTCGCCACGCTGCGCGAGCTGCGGCCCGACGCGGTCGGTCTGCAGGAGGTGTGGGTCCGCGGCGGTGAGAACCTCGCCGCACGGCTCGCCCACGACCTGGACATGCACTGGACCTGGGCCCCCTGGAACGTCCCCGGGCGATGGCGCAAGCGGCTGGACGACCCGGAGCTCGGCGTCGGCAACGCCGTGCTCAGCCGCTGGCCGGTGGCGGACCGGGCCCTGGCCACGCTGCCCCCGGCCGGGGGCGACCACGAGCGGGTGGCGCTCTACACGCTGCTGGACGCGCCCGGCCGACCGGTGCCGTTCTTCACCACGCACCTGACCTCCGCCGCCCACGCCTCGGCCCTGCGCCGCCGGCAGGTCGCGGCCCTGGCGCAGTTCGTCGCGGCGCACCGCGGCGGGACCGACTTCCCGCCCGTGGTCACCGGGGACCTCAACGCACCGCCCGACTCCGACGAGATCCGCCTGCTGGGCGGCTCGCGCACGGCCCCCGCCGTCGAGGGCCAGGTGCTGCTGGACGCCTGGGAGTACGCGGACCCGGCCGCCCCGGCGGCCACCCGGGACGCCGCCAACCCCTATGTCGCGGCCACCTTCCGGCCCAGCGCGCGCGTCGACTACGTCCACGTCGGGCCGCCGTCCGGCCCAGGCGGGCTGGGACGTGTCACGGCCGTACGGCGGGCGGGCGACGGCCCGGTCGGCGGTGTCTGGCCGTCCGACCACGCCGCCGTCGTGGCGGATCTGGCCCCGGAGCCGGCCTCCTGAACCATCTATCCGCGAAACGCCGGAAACCGCGGGCGGAAACCGCCGAGAATCGACCCATGACCGAGACCCGCACACCCCAGTCCCCGCCGCGGCCCGTGAACCTGGCCGAGGCGCTGGCCTCCTTCACCGACGTGTACAGCCCGCGGATCGTGGCCCGGGTGAACGACTACGACGTGCGGATCGCCCACACCGAGGGTGAGCACGTCTGGCACGTGCACGAGGACACCGACGAGTTCTTCCTGGTCCTCGACGGCCGTTTCGACATCGCCCTGCGCGACGCCGACGGCGGGGAGAGGACCGTCGAGCTGCGCAGGGGCGAGGTGTTCGTGGTGGCGCGCGCCACCGAGCACAAGCCGTCCTCGGCCGGCGGGTCGGTCCTGATGTTCGAGCCCACCGGTACGGCCTCGACCGGGGACCGCCACGAGGGGGAGATTCCCGGCCACGTGGACAGCACCACCGGCCACGCCCTGGGCTGAGGACGCGGGGGAAGCGCGGAACCGCCGATGCGGGACTATTGGTACAGACCAGATCCGGTCAGTGGACGGAACGCATCATTCCCGCCCCTTCCGCGCACTCCTCCTCCCCCTCCGGCCGGGCGGACGACCCTCGTTGCACCGTGCGCACCCCGCCCACGCCCCGCGGGAACGGACCGGAAGTCACCCTTAACGATTGGTCTGAACCAATCTATCGTCACCTGCGAGGCCCTGCGTACGGCAGGCCGCCACCCCCGCACCGCTCCGCCGGGGGGGGGCGGGGGGGGGGGGCGGGGGGGGGGGGGGTGGCCCCCCGGGGGCGGGGCGCGC
>NZ_JBXUOY010000172.1:0-11904 GCF_057196705.1 Streptomyces sp. ATLC9
GCCGGGGTCCACGCCGTCGCGGTCCGCGACGGCCGTGCACACCGTCCCGGCCGGGGCACCGCCGCCCGCGCCCGCCTCCGCGGAAGCGGTGGCAGAGGCGGAGGTGGCGGAGGTGGCGGAGCCGGCCGCCGGCGCGGCGGTGTCGTCAGGGGCGCCCGCGGCGCCCTCCCCGGCAGCGCTCCCACCGGCCGCCCGCCGCGCGTCCCGCCGCTCCAGGAAGCGGCGCAGCAGCGGCCGCACGGCCTCGCCCGCGAGCAGGGCCAGCGTCAGGTAGAGCACCATGGCGAGCCAGAGGAAGCCCGGCCAGGCGAGAATCTGCTTCAGCACGAAGGGCACGTCCGCCCGTCCGGCGCTCTGCGCCGCGACGGCGGTCACCGGCAGCAGGACGAGCAGGGGCGTGCCCACCCGTCTGTACCAGGTGCCGCGCGCCGCCACGTCGCGCACCAGGCGCCTCCACAGGTACCAGTGCACCGCCGCCAGAACGGCGATCACCAGCACCAGGACACCCACGAACACCAAGGCCATGCCCTGCTCCACTCCCCTGCCCGATTGTCTGTCCTCAGCCGAACGTACCGGCGGTCGTCGTGCGTTCCTTCAGCCGGCGGCCGTCAGCCGCCGCGCGGGGCGCGCAGAGCCCGCAGACCGCGCAGCCCGATGACCCCGATGGCCGTGCCCAGCGCCAGCGAGACCGCCGCCAGCACCAGGTGGATCCAGAAGTAGGTGGTCGGGTCGCCGGCGTCGTCGAACGCCAGGCCGCTGCTGTCCTTCCACAGGTTCCCGGTGAAGTTGGTCCACACGAACCAGCTCCACGCCCCGAAGGCGAGCAGGAACCACGAGACGGGGCGAGAGAGTTTCACACCTACAAGTATGTCTATCGGCTCAACGGAATCACTGACAGGGGCGTCTCCCGCCACCGCGATGGTCCTCTCGGAGGTTCCCCGCCGTTGCGGAGCCGATACGTTCGCTGCGTGTCGAAGAACCACTGCGTAATCGCCCGCGCGCGCCGAGTGCGCAGCGCCCGCGGCCTCGCCGCCGCCACCGCACTGTTCCTGCCCTGCCTCCTCGCAGGTGCCCCGGCCGCGGCGCACGCCGTGTCGGACAGGCCCGGGGAGCCCTCCCCGCCGGCGCGGATGTCCACCGTCGGCGGGGAACGCCTCGGCCTTCCCGGTGTCCAGATAGCACCGCGGGCCGGGGCCGGCACCCCCGAACTGCCCGACTCCATCACCTCGCGCGCGTGGATCGTCGCGGACGCCGAGACCGGCGACGTGCTGGCGGCGAAGAACGCGCACTGGCCGCTCGCCCCGGCCAGCACCGTCAAGATGCTGTTCGCCGACACCCTGCTCCCGAAGTTCGACAAGGACCAGGTCCACCGCGTCTCCCGGGAGGAACTGCTCCGGGTCGGTCCGGGCAGCAGCATGGTGGGCCTCAAGGAGGGGCTCACCTACACGGTCGACGACCTGTGGAAGGGCGTCTTCCTCCGCTCGGGCAACGACGCGGTGCACGCGCTGGCCGAGCTGAACGGCGGCGTGGACAAGACCGTCCGCGAGATGAACGAGCACGCCAGGCGGCTCGGCGCGACGGACACCCATGTCGTCAGTCCCGACGGCTACGACGCCGAGGGGCACGTCTCCTCCGCCTACGACCTCACCCTGTTCGCCCGCTCGGGGATGCGGAAGCCGGACTTCCGCGCGTACGCGGCCACCGTCCGCGCGCAGTTCCCCGGGGACGTGGAGGAGGGGAAGGGCGGGAACAAGCGCGGCACCTTCGAGATCCAGAACACCAACCGCCTGCTGACCGGCGCTCCCGGCCTGGAGCCGTACGAGGGCATCGCCGGCGTCAAGAACGGCTACACCACCAACGCCGGGTCCACCTTCACCGGTGTCGCCCAGCGCGGCGACCGGGTACTGCTGGTGACCGCCATGCACCCCGAGGGGGGCGGCCTGAGCGTCTACGAGGAGACCGCCGACCTCCTGGACTGGGGTTTCGAGGCCGCGGACAGGACCGAGCCCGTGGGCGAGCTGGTGCCGCCCGAGGGGGCGGTGGACGGGCTCGGCAAGAACACCGACGACAGGCCCGGCAACCAGGCGGGCGGGGCGCAGCAGACCGGCCCCACCACACCCAACGCGGCCAGGACGCACGGGCCGTCGGACGGCGCGGGTACCGCCCTGATGATCGTGGCGGCCGTCCTGGTGGCGCTCGGCGCGGGCGCGTACGGGGTGCACCGGCGCTGGCCGCTGCCGGGCATGGCCGGTGTGCCCCGCCCGGGGCGCGGAGCGCGGGGCCCGGCGGTCCTGGGCGGCCCGGGGAACCCCGGCGCCCTGGAGAGGATCGTGAAGAGGCCACCGGCACCCGGGAGGCCGCGGGCGGCCGACTCGGCGCCGGGAGACGCGGCGGACGCCGGGAACGCCGGGAAACCCGGAGCACCCGGAGCACCCGGGAAACCCGAGAAGCCCGGGGAACCCGCCTCCGGGGAAGGGGAGGGCTCCGGGAAGGAGCCGGCCGCCGGGTCCGGCGGGCCGGCGAAGGACGCCGGAACGCCCTGAGGAACCCGACGCCGCCCCACCGCCCGAGCGGGCCGTGGGGCGGCGGGGCTGTGGGGCCGTGACCGGCTCCCCGGCCCCCTGGCCGGCGCGCCGGGGCGCGTCAGAGCGAGGGGGCCGGAGGTCTGGAGAAGTTCGGCTGCGGGGGCAGGGGCAGACGCGTGGAACCGCCGAAGGAGAACTCCCTCTGGAGCCGCCACACGCAGTCCTCGCCCTGCTCGTACAGCGCGAAGCCCGTCACCGTCCAGGCGGCCTCGAAGTCGGCCAGCTCCGCGTACGCCCGGTCCATCGCCTCCTCGGCGATGTCGTGGGCGACCGTGACGTGCGGGTGGTAGGGGAACCGCAGCTCGCGGGCGAGCGGGCCGTCCTCGGCCCGGACCCGCTCCTGGAGCCATCCGCAGGCCGAGGAGCCCTCGACGACCTGGACGAAGACCACCGGCGACAGCGGACGGAAGGTGTCCGTGCCCGACAGCCTCATCCGGAAGGCCCGTCCCGCCGCGGCCACCCGGGCGAGGTGTTCCTCGATCTCGGGGCGGCACGCGGCGTCCACCTCGGTCGGCGGCAGAAGGGTCACATGGGTGGGGATGCCGTGGGCCGCGCTGTCACCGAAGCCGGCGCGCCGCTGCTGGAGCAGGCTGCCGTAGGGCTCCGGGACCGCGATCGATACGCCGAACGTGACGGTCCCCACGTGCTTCTCCTTCCTCGTCCCTGCCGTTTCCTCGTCCCCCCGGTCGTCCGGTGTCCCGTCAGCGCTCGGCGGGCACGAAGCCCACCTTCTCGTACGCGGCGGCCAGGGTCCGCGACGCGACCTCGCGCGCCTTCTCGGCCCCTCCGGCCAGCACCGAGTCCAGCGTCCCGGGGTCGTCCAGATATTCCTGGGTGCGCTCCCGGAAGGGAGCCACCCAGGCGGCGACGACCTCGGCCAGATCGGTCTTGAGGGCACCGTAGCCCTTGCCCGCGTACTGCTGCTCCAGTTCCGGGATCCCGGTACCGGTGAGGGTGGAGTAGATCACCAGCAGGTTGCTGACGCCGGGCTTCTCCTTCTCGTCGTAGCGGATCTCGGTCCCGGTGTCGGTCACCGCGCTCCTGATCTTCTTGGCGGACGCCTTCGGCTCGTCGAGCAGGCTGACCACGCCCTTGGGGGAGGCCGCCGACTTGCTCATCTTGACCGTCGGCTCCTGGAGGTCGTAGATCTTCGCCGTCTCCTTGAGGATGAAGGCCGAGGGGACGGTGAAGGTGTGGCCGTAGCGGCTGTTGAAACGCTCGGCGACATCGCGGGTCAGCTCGATGTGCTGGCGCTGGTCCTCGCCCACGGGGACGCTGTCGGCCTGGTAGAGCAGGATGTCGGCGACCTGGAGGACGGGGTAGGTGAACAGGCCGACCGTCGTGGCCTCGGCGCCCTGCCGGGCGCTCTTGTCCTTGAACTGGGTCATCCGGGATGCCTCGCCGAAGCCGGTGAGGCAGTTCATCACCCAGGCGAGCTGCGTGTGCTCGGGCACGTGGCTCTGGACGAACAGGGTGCAGCGCTCCGGGTCGAGCCCCGCGGCCAGGAGCTGGGCGGCGGCCAGCCGGGTGGAGGCGCGCAACTCCTCCGGGTCCTGCGGGATGGTGATGGCGTGCAGGTCCACGACGGCGTAGAACGCGTCGTGGGTGTCCTGCAGATCGACCCACTGGCGGACGGCACCGAGGTAGTTGCCGAGGTGGAAGGAGCCCGCGGTGGGCTGGATGCCGGAGAGTACACGGGGACGGTCAGTGGCCATGGCGTCATTCTCGCAGAGGGCCGCCGCCGGGATCACCCGTGTTCCGCCTCCCGTGCGGGCCCGGAGGCGGGCCCGCACGGGAGGCGGGAGACAGGCCGCGGAGGCGTACCGGCGCACCGGAACGCGCCGCGCCGGAGGGTTTTGGTGCGAAGCGGGCGTACGACGATAGAGATAGGCATCACACGCGGCGACCGCCGCACGATCGCCGGCGCACACCTCCACTCCGCCCACCCGACACGGAGCATTCCATGGCCACCTCGGCAGAATCGTCCGCCTCCCCCGGCTCCACCGCGCATACCGCGTCCGCCGAACTGATCGCCGCCGCCGACGCGCACAGCGCGCACAACTACCACCCGCTGCCGGTCGTGATCTCCTCCGCCGAGGGCGCGTGGATGACCGACGTGGAGGGCCGGCGCCACCTCGACATGCTCGCCGGCTACTCGGCGCTCAACTTCGGCCACGGCCACCCCCGGCTGCTGGCCGCCGCCCGGGCGCAGCTGGACCGGCTCACACTCACCTCCCGCGCCTTCCACCACGACCGCTTCGCCGCCTTCTGCACCGAGCTGGCCGGGCTGTGCGGCATGGAGGCGGTGCTGCCGATGAACACCGGCGCGGAAGCCGTGGAGACGGCGGTGAAGACGGCCCGCAAGTGGGGCTACCGGGTCAAGGGCGTCCCCGACGGGCGGGCGCGGATCATCGTGGCCGAGAACAACTTCCACGGCCGCACCACCACGATCGTCAGCTTCTCCACCGACCCCGAGGCCCGTGCCGACTACGGCCCCTACACGCCGGGCTTCGAGATCGTCCCCTACGGCGACCTGGAGGCGATGCGGGCCGCGCTCGACGAGAACCCGGACGACACCGTCGCCGTGCTGCTGGAGCCGATCCAGGGCGAGGCGGGTGTACTGGTGCCGCCGCCGGGCTATCTGGCGGGGGTGCGCGAGCTGACCCGCGAGCGGAACGTGCTGTTCGTCGCGGACGAGATCCAGTCGGGCCTGGGCCGCACGGGCCGGACGTTCGCGTGCGAGCACGAGGGCGTGGTGCCGGACGTGTACGTGCTGGGCAAGGCGCTCGGCGGCGGCATCGTGCCGGTCTCGGCGGTGGTCTCCTCGGCTCAGGTGCTGGGCGTCTTCCGGCCCGGCGAGCACGGCTCCACGTTCGGCGGCAACCCGCTGGCCTGCGCGGTGGCGCTGGAGGTGGTCGCGATGCTGCGGACCGGCGAGTTCCAGCAGCGGGCGGCCGAGCTGGGCGAGCACCTCCACCACGAGCTGGGTCTGCTGGTGGGCGGCGGAGCGGCGGAGGCGGTGCGCGGGCGCGGGCTGTGGGCGGGCGTGGACGTCGTGCCGTCCCTGGGCACGGGCCGGGAGATCTCCGAGCGGCTGATGGAGCGGGGCGTCCTGGTCAAGGACACCCACGGCTCGACGATCCGCATCGCCCCGCCGCTGGTGATCTCCAAGGAGGACCTGGACTGGGGGCTGGAGCGACTCGGCTCGGTGCTGGGCGTCTGAGTACGGGCGCGGTGCCGCGCGGCGTCCCCCGGCGGGTCACCCGAGGGCGTCGCGCAGCACCGCGCACAGCGCTTCCACGGCCGGGGAGAAGCCGTGTTCGGGCGGGGCGCCGTAGCCGACGACGAGCGCGTCGCGTCCGGGGCCGGGCTGTGCGGGCCCCGGCCCGGGAGCGGCCGGGTGGCGGAAGCGCGCCAGCCCCTGCACGGCCACCCCCGCCCGCCGCGCCGCCTCCAGCACCGGCCCCTCGGTGCCGGGCGGCAGCTCCAGCACCGCGTGCAGTCCGGCCGCGATGCCGGTGACGCGTACGGCGGGGGCGTGCTCGGCGAGCGCGGCCACGAGCCGGTCGCGCCGGCGCCGGTAGCGCAGCCGCATGGCGCGCACATGCCGGTCGTACGCCCCCGAGTCGATGAAGTCGGCGAGGGTGAGCTGGTCGAGGGCACCGCAGTTCTCGGCCGTCTCCCGGCGGACGGCCAGGACGGGGCCGAGCAGCGCCTCGGGCACCGCCATCCAGCCCAGCCGCAGCCCCGGAGCCAGGCTCTTGCTGGCGGTGCCGAGGTAGACCACCCGCTCCGGGTCGAGGTCCTGGAGCACGCCGACGGGCCGGCGGTCGTAGCGGAACTCGCCGTCGTAGTCGTCCTCCAGGATCAGCCCTCCGGTGGCCCGCGCCCAGTCGACGGCGGCCGTGCGCCGGTCGGGGTGCAGGGGGACTCCGGTGGGGTACTGGTGGGCGGGTGTCAGAAGGGCGGCGCGCGCCTGCACGGCGTACAGCGCGGACACGTCGGCGCCTCGGTCGTCCACCGGCAGCGGCACGGTGCGCGCCCCGGCGCGGGCCAGCAGGTCACGGTGGATCCACAGGCCGTAGGACTCCACCGCCACCGTGGCGCCCAGCACCTCCCCCAGCAGCGCCAGCCCGCGCACGAACCCGGCGCAGACCACGATCCGTTCGGGATCGGCGCGCACCCCGCGCGCGCGGGAGAGGTAACCGGCCAGCGCGCGGCGCAGTTCGGGCCGGCCGCGCGGGTCGTCGTAGCCGAGGGCCGCGCCGGGCGCGGCGGTCAGGGCACGGCGGGAGGAGGTGAGCCAGGCGGCGCGGGGGAAGGCGGAGACGTCCGGCCGCCCGGAGCGCAGATCGTGGCGGATGCGCGGGGGCGTACGAGCGGGGGCGTACGGGCGCGGGACGGTGGGGCGCGCGCCCGGCGGACCGGAGGGCGCGGCCGGTTCGGCGCGCGGCGCGACGCGGGTGCCCGAGCCCTGACGGGCCGCCAGCCAGCCCTCGGCGACGAGTTCGGCGTACGCGTCGGCCACGGTGTTGCGGGCGACGCCCAGGTCGGCGGCGAGCGAGCGGGAGGAGGGCAGCCGTGTGCCGGGGGCGAGGCGGCCGGTGCGTACGGCGTCACGCAGGGAACGCATCAGCGAGGCGCGCAGGCCCCCCGGCCCGCCGAGGTCCAGATGGAGGTCGCCGCCGGCGCCGGCGGCCGGGCTCCCACCCGGATTGGCCCAGGATTCCCGCATGGAAGTGGACCATACCCCTGGGCTGACACCCGCCTAGGGTCGTCACCATGACGACAGCTCACGAGCACGGTCCGCGCATGAACCTCTGGAAGCTCGCCCCCGAGGTGTACAAGGGGATGGCCGCCTTCGAGGCCGCGGCGTCGAAGGGGCTGGATCCGGTCATCGCCGAACTGGTCAAGATCCGCGCCTCACAGCTCAACAAGTGCGCCTTCTGCATCGACATGCACCTGGCCGACTCCCGCAAGCTGGGCATCGACCAGCTCAAGCTGGACCTGCTCGACGCCTGGGAGGAGGCCCACGGCCTCTACAGCGACAAGGAGCAGGCCGCGCTCGCCCTCACCGAGGCGGTCACCCGGCTGGACGGCGGCACACCGCAGGGGCACTACGTGCCGGACGGGGTCTACGAGCGGGCGGCGAAGAACTTCGAGGAGACCGAGCTGGCCCATCTGATCTCCCAGATCGTCTCCATCAACGCCTGGAACCGCTTCCAGGTGACCACCCGCGCCGTCCCGGGCTCGCTCGGGGACACGGGCGGACGGTGACCGCCCGCGCCTTCGCCGGCGCGGAACCGGCCGCCGGGCCGCACGGCGCCCTGGGCGTCTTTTGAGCCAACTTGCCGGTGACCGTGCCGCAATCCCGGCAGCGGGTTGCGCACGGCCCGGCGGTTGGTGACGATCTCCCAGGAGGCGCCGAAAACCGACACCCCGCCGGCCTCCCCACGGCGCCCCCCTACAGGCCCCGAAGGCGACGCCGCGCGAAGCGGGAGGCGCCGGAAAGGACATACCGGTGGCAGCGTCCCCCCTGCGCTTACCGGGCCGTCGCCGTGCCCGGTTCCGGGAGATGCGGCGCGACTGCGAAAGACGCCTGGCCGAGATCGGCGTCGTCCCCGGCCACGACGGCGCGGCGGGCGCCCCGGACACCGCGGACGCCACCGGGGCCGTCGGCATCACGGCCGTCTGCGAACGGGTGGGCCGCCGGCGCGGGCGCGCCATCCGCCTCGTCCCCATGGAGCTGGACGAGCCCCTGCTCCACGGCCTGTGGATCGCCCTGCCGGACACGGACGTCATCGTCTACCGGGCGAACACCAGCAAGCCCCACCAGGAGCACATCATCGCCCACGAGCTCTCCCACATCATCTGCGAGCACGACTTCGGCGCGCTCCCCGGGCCGGCCGTCCCGGCGCACCTCTTCCCGGACACCGATCCGGACCTCGTCCGCAGGTCCCTGAAGCGCTCCGCCTACGACGACCGGGCCGAGCAGGAGGCCGAGACGATGGCGTCGCTCATCCTGGCGTACGCCCGCCGCAGGGCGGCCCCGGGCCCGGAGGACGCCGGGGCCCTGCCGCCCGAGGAGGCCACCATGATGGCCCGCGTGGAAAGCGTCGTCGGCCGCGGATGATCTACGACGTCCTGTCCCACCTGTGCGCCCTCGTCGGGCTCGCCGCGTTCTGCTACAAGCTCCCCGAACTCCTGCGGCGCAGGGGCGACCCGGCCCTGTGGGCCCTGGAGACCTACTTCCTGTGCTCCGGGATCAGCTTCCTCGTCGACCTCAACTGGCTGCGCGACGACGTCTCCCGCCTGTTCGGCTACCCGAACCTCACCACGCTCCTGACACAGGCCGCGGTGGTCGTGCTGACGGCCGCCCAGCAGGTCGTACTGGTCCACTGGTCGCGTCCGCCCGAGCGGGCGGCGGTCCTGGCCCGGCGGCGCGTGCTGGCGTTCTCCGCCGCGCTGGCGGTCCTGGTCGTGCTGTTCTTCGTCGTGGAGCCCTACCGGCAGACCGCCTCCGCCGAGAACACCCTGCTGAGCAACATGCGGGATCCCGGCTACGCGGGATACCTGCTCCTCTACATCACCGTCTGCGCGGTGGGACAGGTCGGGGCCGTACGGCTGTCCTACCGCTACGCGCGCATCGCCCGCCGCACCTGGCTGCGTGCGGGCATGTGGACGGTCACCGCGGGCGCCTCGCTCATCCTGCTCTACTGCGCCATCCGCTACATCCAGATCGCCGGCACCCAGCTCGGCCACGGCATGAGTGCCTGGGAGCCCGCGTACTGGCTGGCCGGGAGCGTGGGGGCACTGCTGCAGGTGTTCGGCTGGACGGTGCCGTCCTGGGGTCCCGTCCTCTCCGGCCGACTGCACGGCTACTTCTCCTACCTGCGGCTCCGCCCCCTGTGGTGGGCCCTGTACGAGGCGGTGCCCGCGATCGCGCTCGAACCGCCGCCCAGGCGGCCGCTGGACCTGCTCCCCCCGGCCGGCCTCGACTACCGGCTCCACCGGCGCGTCATCGAGATCCTCGACGGCTGCCACGCCCTGAGCCCGCATCTGCCGCCCGGCGCGGAGCGGGGCTCCCCGGCCGGCGAGGCACGTCTGCTGAGGTCCGCCCTCGACGCGCGGGCCGGGGCCCCGGCGGGCCCCCCGCCCTCATCACCCGCCGCGCCGCCCGCGCCCCCGCCCTCACCGGCCGGACGCCGGGGCGGCTCGGGGGAGTCCGGGGACTTCGCGCAGGAGGTGGCCCGGCTGTCCGAGGTGGCCAGGGCCTTCGCCCGGCTCCCCGCCGCCCGGCCGACCGCCTCACGGGCCGCGGCCGAACGGGCGGCCTCCGAGCGGGCCGCGGCACCGCGGGGAAGCGATCAC
Source organism: Streptomyces sp. ATLC9 (assembly GCF_057196705.1). Lineage (NCBI taxonomy): Bacteria > Bacillati > Actinomycetota > Actinomycetes > Kitasatosporales > Streptomycetaceae > Streptomyces > Streptomyces sp. ATLC9. The sequence continues at coordinate 9,957 of NZ_JBXUOY010000172.1, forward strand.
TCCTGATCCCCGGCTCCCGCCCCCGACCGCCGCCCCCTGATCTCCTGGCTTCGCCAGGACCGACCCCGCCAGGAAACCGATGGAACCCCACCCGCCCTCCGCGCCGGACGTCCGCGCCATGACGGCCCAGCTCCTCGCGCTCGACCGGACGCTGGGAGCACGCCACGCCGCCCCCGTGGCGCTGCGGTCCGTGCGGGCGGTCGAGGCGGCCGAGGCGGTCCGCGGAGCGGGTACGGCGGTCGCGGAGCTCGCGGACCCGGCCGGCCTGGCGGAGTTCTTCGAGGTCGCCGCCTGGATCCTGTTCGACGCCGAACGGCACGGGCCCTCGTACCGCCTCAACCGGCGGGCGCTCGCCCTGACCCGCCGCCTGCCCGAGGAGGAGCGCTCCATCGAACTGCTGGTGCTCTCCGTGCTGAGCATGCAGCAGGCCCACCTCATGCGTCCTCGCGCGTCCCTGCGCACCTCATCCGCCGTCCTGGCCCGGCGGGGCCTGCCGCCGCGGGTGGCCGCCCTGTTCCATGTGCGCGAGGCGCGCGCGTACGCCCAGCTCGGCGACGGGGCGCGGGCGCTGCGCTCCCTGGCCGCCGCCCGGGAGATGTCCGCGGACGGCCCGTCCAAGCGGGACCCCTCCTGGAGCTGGTGGTTCGACCGCGCCGAACTCGACGGCCACCACGGGCTCGTACTGGCCGGCCTGGGAGACGCGGAAGGGGCCGCGGCCCTGCTCCACGCGGCCGTCGCGTCCGACGGCGGCCCCGCCTACCGCGCCCTGTTCGCCGCCGACCTCGCCCGCGTCCTGGCCCGCGCGGGCGCGTGGCGCGATACGGACGCCCTGCTGTCCGCCCTGGCGGAGAGCGCTCCCCGCATGGGATCCGTACGCGCCCTGAACTCCCTGCGGCAGGCGGTCGCCGCCGTCGGGGAGGGCCGCCGGGTACCGCGCGCGCCGCGCGGCACCGCCCGAGACCTGGCCGTGCTGCTCGCGCGGGAACTCCCCCGCGAGCGGCCCGGCGAGGGAGAAGTCCACCACCCGCCCACCGAGCCACCGGAGTCCCGATGACACCGCACGTCTCCCGTCCCGTCCGCCGCACCCGCCTCGCCGTTCTGCTGGCGGCCCTGCTCTGCGCGGCGGGCGCGTCCACCGCCTTCACCACCACACTCCAGGAGCGGGACACCAGACCCGCCGCCGCCCGCGCCGAGGCGTCCGGGGCGTACCACTCCCCTCACACCGAGCCGTACGTGCGCACCCAGCTCTTCTTCGGCACCGGCCGCCACGGCGGTGAGCCGCCGATCACCGAGGAGCAGTTCATGGACTTCCTGGACGAGCACGTCACCCCCCGCTTCCCCGCCGGCCTCACCCTCCAGGAGGGCTACGGCCAGTGGCGCGACAGGACCGGTTCCATCAACGGCGAGCGCTCCTACGAGCTGATCCTGCTCTACCCCCGCGAGGAGGCGGAGGCCCGCGACGCCGACATCGAGTACCTCCGCGACCGGTACACCGGGATGTACGAGCTGGAGTCCGTCGGCCGGGTGGACGAGCAGGTGCGCGCCGGCTTCTGAGCCCTCCGCCTCCCCGCCCGTGTCCCGTCTCCCGCCGGATCGTTGTCCCGGCGGGGGACGGGTTCCGGCATCGAGTCCCTCGCCTGGCGCATGATGGTGGCGTCCCCCGTGAGGCAGGCAGTCCGGCACGAACGTGCACAGCCACAGAGAGGGGGCCCACCATGGGAGGTCTCGTGATGACGGCGCCGCTGCCCGACCAGGAGTCGCACGACATGCTCCGGACCTATGCGCAGATCGAACTGCCCGAGGGTCAGCGAGCCGAGCTCATCGGGGGGGGGAGATCGTCATCGGGGCTCTCCTTCGTGGATACCCCGTCCTTTAGGGCGGGGAGGAAACGAAGCTCCTGCGGAGCAGGGCAGGGAACGCCGGTTCGCCGCCAGGGCGGACCGGCGTC
>NZ_JBXUOY010000173.1:0-11817 GCF_057196705.1 Streptomyces sp. ATLC9
TCGCTACCGGGGATCCCTCGCGAAGTACGCTGCGGCTTTTTTCAGGAAGGAGTTTTCCTGCTCAAGTTCTCGGTTCCGGCGTCGCAGTTCCTTCAGCTCGGCACGCTCGTCCACCGGCAGCGGTCCGTCCTGCCGTCCGTTCTCACGCTCGTGCTGGCGCACCCAGGTGCGCAGCGTCTCGGGGTTCATTCCGAGTTCTCGCGCGACATGGGCGATGGGCTTGCTGGATTTCAACGCCAGCTGGACCGCTTCCTCACGGAACTCCGGCGAGTACGGACTTGGACGTGCCACGTGCTTCTTCCTTCGATTCTTTACAGGACAACCCTATTGGGTCCCTGTCCGGGATCTTCGGGGCCCCTCAGGGAGACCCTGTCCACCGGTCAGCAGGCAGTGAACCGGTCCCACGCGAAGATCCGCGCACTCGTCGAGCAGACCATGGCCACCCTCAAGTCCTGGCGTCTCCTTCGCAAGATCCGATGCTCGACCACCCGGATCACCAGCCTCATCCAAGCCGTCCTCACCCTGCATTTGGCCAGCTCAGGCCGATGATGGAAAAGCCTCACTGAGGTTTTCTCAACGCCTTTCGTGCCATGCATTGTTGAGGACGAGGGCGGCTTGGGCGATGGCTCCGATCCGGCCGGGGCTGATCGTCACGTGCTGGAGGGTGCGCCAGCGCTGCTTGAGTTCGGCTGCGGCACGCTCGCCGATCGCGCGGATGCCGCGCAGGAGCCGGTTGTGGGTCCGGGTATCCGCTGCCAGAGGTGAGGCGATGTCGGGATGGGGACGGAAGGGGGTGTGTACGCCGATACCGGCGCCGGTGTAGCCGACATCGGCCAGGGTCGGCAGCCCGGCGCGGGCTGCGGCGTACAACGCGGGCAGCACATGGGTCCGCGCGGCGCGCAGGTCGTGCACCGAGCCGGGCTCAACGTCGGAGACCCACAGCAGCGAGCCGTCGGGAGCCGCTATGAACTGCAGGTTTCCGGCGAAGTGCCGCCCCTTGCCGGAGTACCACAGGTCGTTGCCCCGCTCGGTGGTCCCGGCCACGCGGTCGCAGGGAATGAGCGTGCCGTCCAGCACCACGTGACTCAGGCCCTGCTCACGGCAGCGCTCCAGCACCTGGTGCAGGTCAGGGGCACACTCGGCGAGGACATCGATGCCCTCGTGGAGATACCGGTAGCCGGTGGCCTGGGAGATCCCGGCGTCGCGGGCCAGGCAGTGCACGCAGCCGCGCTCGCGGAACCAGCGCAGTACCAGCACCGCCTGCCGGAACGGGCCCAGCGCCCGCGCCCCGCGTGGGGTACCGATTTTCCGGCGGTGGGCGGCCAGGAGCCGAGCAAGGAAGACCACCACCGGGCGGGGGACGTCGAGCATGGCACCATAGGGGACCAACGTGAAGCCTCTGGTATCGCAGCGGACGATCTTATGAGAGAGAACCGTCCTACCAGGGGCTTTACGTCTGTCCGTCACCGGGGCAGGACTGTCCGGCCTGCCCCGGTATCGAAGTCTCACCCGGCTTCGCGTAGATCATTTCGCTGAGAAAACCTCACTCACTGACCTCGCCGAGATCATCAATCAGCTATGGGGGCAACCGACGCCCGGCGGCCAGCACTACCCCGCTCCGCTGCGTCGAGAAGTCGCGGCGATGAGTTGGAACGCCGAGGGGAGCGTGCGGCTGGAATCCGCAGAGGCTCTGCGGGAATCGCGCACAGAAGGAGAAGGGTACGAGTACGTGCTGATACGGGCATTCCGCGGGGGCCCGACCACCAGGGGCATTGCATGTTTGAGGCTTGGGTGGGTTCGTCCTGCGAGATCCGAGATCGCCCGGTGCCGGGGGCGGATGCAGGTGCAGGCACGACTTCGGTGATCATGTAGGTGTCGAATCCGCATGACCACAACCGAAGACCGTGCCTGCGTCCCTATCTTCTCCCATGCCGCAAGGGCTGGAGCAACTGGCCCGTACCCGCTCGCCGCAGCCGCTGCCCGACGCGGTCTGCCTGGCCCGTTTCCTGTCCGGACTGCCCGATCCGCGTGACCGCCGTGGCCGGCGTTTCCCGCTGGTCGCCGTCGTGTCGGCGGCTGCCGCCGGTGTGCTGGCCGGCGCCCGGTCCCTGACCGCGATCGCCGAGTGGATCGCGGACGCGCCCCGCTGGGTCCTCACCGCTGTCGGGTTCAGGACCGACCCGTTCAGCAAGACGATCCCGGTGCCCCACCCGACCACGGTGATGCGGCTGCTCAGCCGTCTCGACGGCGACGCCCTCGACGCCGCAGTCTGCGCGTTCCTCCGGTCCAGGGACGACTCCCGCCAGGCCGGGGCACGGTGGCGGGCTGTGTCGGTGGACGGAAAGGTCCTGCGCGGATCCCGCCTCCCCGGCCGGAAGGCCGTGTGGCTGCTGGCCGCCATGGATCACTCCGGCACCGTCCTGGGGCAGCGGCAGATCGCGGACAAGAGCAACGAGACCCCCTCGTTCATCCCGCTGATGACCGGCATCGATCTGGAGAACACCGTGGTCACGGCGGACGCGGCGCACACCCAGCACGCGAACGGCGCCTGGCTGCGCGAACAGAACGCGCACTACGTCGCCCTGGTGAAGGCCAACCACCCCGGTCTGCTGGACCGGTTGAAACGGCTGCCGTGGAAGGACATCCGCCTCGACCACTACGACAAGGCGACACGGCACCACCGGGTCGAGATCCGGCGGCTCAAGACCGCGGTGTTCCGGCACCTTGACTATCCCGACGCCCGCCAGGCCCTTCAGGCCGTCCGCTGGCGCAAGGACCTGACCAGCGGAAAGCTGTCGATCCAGCGTCTCTACTTCGTCACCAGCCTCCCCGCCGGCGCCGCCACCGGCGCCGAGCTGGCCGGCTGGATCCGCGGCCACTGGAAGATCGAGAACCAGCTCCATCACGTCCGCGACGCCACGTTCGCCGAGGACGCCTCAAGGATCCGCAGCGGCAGCCTGCCCCGCGCCATGGCCACCTTGCGGAACCTCGCCATCAGCGTGTTCCGCCAGGACGGCCACACCAACATCGCCGCTGCCTGCCGCCACACCAGCCGTGACCCCCGACGAGCACTCACCACGCTCGGCATCACATGATCAATCAGACAGATCGACTACACGCAAAGACCCTGGCCCGACCACTCGTCACCAGGACGCGCATTGGGCCGAGTTTGACAGCCGGTACGAAACAACCCAGTACCCGGCAGATTACCTATGGGGACCGGGCACACGCGAAGAGGCGCTGACCTGGCTGGAGAAGCACGGTCCCGTAGGGGACAGCATGGAATTCATCGACCGGGTGTTCCTACTTCAAGAAGCGGAAGGGCGGATCCTGCCGCCGATGCGACCGGAGGTGGCGGCGGGCTTGCCTGATGACGAGCGCGGCGGCATCTGGTACACGGTGCGGGCCGACTTCCCGCAGGATGCGTTTGCCCACGTGCGCAGCAGCCGCGAGCGCAGTTCGGGGCACGCGCGCCAGCCAGGCGACTGCGGCGCCTGCTCCGTCGAACTCCTCGGTTCAGGGGACCACGACCAGGCCCTCCGCGTCGCCGAGGCCACCGCCGGGGAAGTCCGTCCCGTTCGGCCGCCTGCCGTTCGCAGCCCGCACGCACTGTTCTGGCCTGATCGCCCCTGATCCGATCAACAACCCGTAGACCTTCCGCGTTTTGCCCAACCAATCACCTCGGGTACCGTCATCGCCGAGCAGGGGCCCGACCAGTTCCAGGGTCCCGCCACGCGCCAGGTTGGCGACCGCCTGACCGCGTTCCGCCATGCTTGCCCTCACAAGGGCTCACACCGCCACGTACGGGTCTCGTCGACTTGGTCGCACGACAGGACTCGACCGAGGTTTTCGGTACCGCCAAGCCGAACTCCTCACGTCATCGTTGTTTTCGGTGGCTGGTCGAGTCTGCAGGGTTCCACCGGCTGCCACTGACCTGAGAGGACGACAGGGTGAGCCGCGTTACAGCCCTCATCATCTGCGTCATGGCGGCGACGATCGCGGGCTTCGTCTGCGGGGCCACAGCAGCATGGATCGGGGAGTCGAGGGCCACAGCCCTGGTGTGGGGTGGTGGTGGGTTCGTCGCATCCTGCACGCTCGGCGTCGCCATGATCGCCTTCCCATTTTCAGGGGGCGGAGGCACGCCGCCCCCGCGTCGTAGCCAGCCCTAAGAACCCCTAACGAAATGAGTGGTGGGTACCGCTAGTCTCAGTGGCCATGAGTCAGAGCGGTTCGCAAGCGGCAGCGTTCTTCCGAGATGTCCGCCAAAGCAGAGTCGTCTGGCTTGTCCGCGATGACGACGGAATGCCGACCCACCTCTCCGCGGACGGCGCGCGAAGTCTTCCCTTCTGGTCGACCTCGGCCCGCGCCCAGAGGGCAGCGAAGATCTGGGGGCATGGGCTACGCGTTGAGTCCATGCCGTTGGAGACCTGGCGCGATCGCGAACTGCCCGATTACGCCCGGGATGGACTCAAGATCGGCATCAACTGGAGCGGGCCGCGCCTGGTCGGCTGGGATTTCACCCCCATGGAAGTTCTCAACCGGCTGGCGGCGGCTGACTAGCCCAGGGCATCGCTCGCCAGAGCACACAGTCGCCGCCAGCAGATGAGTGCGCATCCGAGAGTGAGGAAGGCCTCGTGGATGTCGTCGCGTATCTCCCACCGGATCCGCAGGCGACGGAACCAGTGCAGATGGGCGAACGCGCGCTCGACGAACCAGCGTTGGGCGCCCAGGCCGGATCCGTGCCCGGTGCCGCGGCGGGCGATCAACGGCTTCACGCCGAGGTCCCAGACCAGGCGACGGTACTTGTCGTGGTCGTACCCGCGGTCGCCCAGCACCACGTTCGGGCGGCGCCGGGGCCGGCCGCGCTTGCCCCGCACCGGCGGCACGGCTTGGAGAAGAGGGATCAGCTGGGTGACGTCGTTGCGGTTGCCGCCGGTCAAGGTGGCGGCGAGCGGAATGCCGGTGGCATCGATGATCAGATGATGTTTGCTGCCGGTTCTGCCCCGGTCGACAGGGCTTCGTCCGGTCTTGGCTCCCCCTTTAACGCCCGGATGTGGGAGCCGTCGACCGCCGCGCGGGAGAAGTCCAGGGCGTTCGCGCTGCGGAGCTTGGCGAGGAGGACCTCGTGCAGCCGGGGCCACACGTCGGCCTCGGTCCACTCGGCCAGGCGGCGCCAGCAGGTCATGCCCGACCCGAAGCCGAGCTCTTGCGGAAGGTGTTCCCAGGAGATCCCGGTGTGCAGGACGAACAGGATGCCCTGGAACACCAACCGGTCCGGATGGCGCTTGCGCCCAGGGCGCCGGGTCCGTCGCTCAACCCTAGGCAGCAGCGGCGCGATCACCGCCCACAGCTCGTCGTCGACTTCCCATGGCTTCGGCCGCGCCACCGCACACCTCCGGATCAGCACTCCCGGAGTGATCCAACCACCTCGAAGATCATTTCGTTAGGGGTTCTAAGAAGTCATCTCATTTGGTGAGTCTGCGGTAGCAGATGAGGGTGCAGGCGATGCTCGTGAAGGCAAGGAAATGCTCGGCCTTGCGCTCGTAGCGGCGGTGCAGGCGGCGACAGCCGGCCAGCCAGGCCATGCTGCGTTCGATGGTCCAGCGGTGGCGGCCGAGTCGCTGCGAGTTCTCGACGCCCTTACGGGCAATGCGGTGCCGAATGCCTCGCCCGGACAGCCAGCGCCGCAGATGGGCGTAGTCGTAGCCCTTGTCCGCATGGAGCTTGCCCGGTCGGCGTCGCCTCGGCCCCGGCGCGAGCGGATCGGCGGGATGCCCTTCACCAGAGGGATCAGAGCCTGGCTGTCGTGGGTGTTGGCGCCCGAGATGCCGACGGACAGAGGCAGACCGGACCGCTCGGTGACCAGATGGATCTTCGACCCGTACTTGGCCCGATCGACAGGATTCGGACCGGTCAGCTCCCCCTTTTGGTCGCCCGCATGCTCACCGAGTCGATCGCACAGCGGGACCAGTCCAGCTCCCCGCGGGACCCGAGTTCGTCGAGGACCAGGCGGTGCAGCCTGGCCCACACCCGAGCCCTCGTCCACTCGGTGAACCGCCGGTGAGCCGTCGCGCCCGACGGTCCGAACGACGCCGACGGCAACTGCTGCCACGTGCACCCCGACGTGGCCACGAAGATGATCGCGGCCAGTACCTCGCGGTCGCCGTGCCGCCGCCGACCACCGCCCTGCGGCCGGGACGGCGCCTCGGGCACCACCCGCTGGAACAGCTCCCACAACTCGTCCGGCACCAGCCGCTCAACGATCCCCACCACGGCCCACAGCCTACTCAGGACGCCAAATGAGATGACTTCTAAGGGGCACGGCGCCGACGACATTGCCCGATCCCGCCCCGGCGTCACCGGCAGCGGTGACATCATGTCGTCGATGAGGTGCAAGATTCGCATGTCCGCGTCTGGCGTTCACCTGTTCGACCGCGTCTCCGGGGTGAACGTGCTGCTCGACGAGGTGCCTGTTCCCGCTGAGCAGTTCTCCCGTGCTCCGCGGTATCTGTCCGTTGCGCTGACGAACGCGTGCGAGCTGCACTGCGTCTACTGCTACGCGCCCAAGCATGCCGCTGCGCTCGACAGGGAGCGTGTGCTGGCGTGGGCGGTCGAACTCGACGCCGTCGGGTGCCTCGGTGTCGGCTTCGGAGGCGGGGAGCCGACCGCTTACCGGCGGTTCGCTCAACTTTGTTCGGACATCGCCCAGTCCACGTCTATGGCGGTGACCTTCACGACGCATGGGCACCGGCTCACACCCGAACTCGTCGGTTCTCTGCGCGGGGCCGTGCACTTCGTCCGTCTGTCAGTCGACGGGGTCGGAGCCACCTACGAGCGGCTCCGGGGCCGGCCGTTCACGGCCGTGGTCCACGCGGCCGGGCTACTGGGCTCCTTCGCCCCGTTCGGCATCAATGCGGTCATCAACACCGACACGGTCGGCGAGTTGGACGACCTCGCCGAGTTCGCCAGCAAGGTCGGTGCGTCCGAACTGCTGCTCTTGCCGGAGCAGCGGACTGCGGCAACGCCCGGTATCAGCGACGCCGACGCGCAGCGCCTCGTCGAATGGGCCGTGACCTCCAGAACCGGGGTTCGGCTCGCGATCTCCCGCACCGGCCTGGAAGCCGCGCTGCCCACCGCGGAGGCCATCCCAGGCGAGCTCCCCCTCGACGCGCACATGCACCTCGACGCGACCGGCGTGCTGCGCCCCCACGCTTACGCGTCCACGGGAGTGCCGGTCGGGAACTCCATCATGGATGCCGTACAGACGCTGAGGGAGACAGGATGAGGATCTGGAACGGCTACGGCTCGGAGCACTCGATGAACCTGGTCCTGATCGGCCGATTCCAGACGGTCACCGGCGCGAAGGCAGCGGAGGAGCGCATGGAGGCTCTGCAAGCCCTCGCCGAGGCCGCGTGGTCTGACGACGACTGGCGAAGCCCCGAAGAGCGCATGCCTCGCGAACTCGGCCAAGCACTGTACGAAATGCAGTTGTACGACATGGGGCGATCCGACGTCGACATCTTCGCGTCCGATCACAGCGTCACCCGCGAGGCGGAGACGGTCCGGATCTGGACCGACGAGTCCGATATCCAGGGTTTCTTGAAGGTGCTCCTCCACCATGGCGCGAAGGTCGAGGTGTTCTCCCGCCACGAATGGGACAAGGACGGGAATATGCGGTCGGATACGAGCAACCGGAGCGATGGTGGATCTGATTGATCTGGAACGCCTGCCCGGCGCCGCCGACCAGAACTTCGAAGCGCTCACGCGGGCCATCGTGTCCCGCCGCTACAGCGCGCTGGGCACGATGCGAGAGCGCCGCAACCAGCCCGGCGTCGAGTTCTACCTGCGCGTCGATCATGACGGTGCCTTGGGCGCCCCCGGCCGAATCTGGGGGTGGTCGTGCAAATGGTTCATCCTTAACAGCAAGAACGAGCTCAGCGCGGGCCAGCGCAAGCAGATCGAGGACTCGCTCACCAAGGCGATCAAGCACGTCGCCGGGCTGACGGACTTCGTGCTCTGCCTTCCTGAGCGGCCCGCGAAGAGCGACGAGGAGTGGATCGACGGACTCGGCGGGCAGGGCGTCAGCGTCAAGCTCTGGTGCAACGAGAACTACGACGCCGAACTGGCCGGACACGACGAGCTCCGCTCCACCTTCTTCGGTGAACTCGTCCTCACCCCGAAAACGCTGGCGCGAACCCACGAGCAATCTGTGGCACCGGTCCGGGCCCGGTGGGCCCCACAGCTGCACATCGCCCACCACGTGGAGCACCGCATCGACCGGGCCTTGTTGCGCCCGGCGTCGTTCGAGTGGCTGCAGCAACGCACCGACGACGTCACAGCCCGGCTCCAGGCACTGCGCGCAGCCCTCGACGGCCTCGACACCGTTACCCGTGAGGGTGCCGAGGAGATTGTCGACGGTCTGGAGGGGTTCGTCGGCGGCCTGCGGGCGGTCATCGATGCCGGGAGGGGCCTTCGGCCCTGGGAAGTGCGCGAGCGCTTCGCCGACCAGCAGCCTCCGGGGACCTCTCCCCGAACGCTGCGACGCCTGGTGCTCAAGCTCAGGCAGCGTCGCCTTCCCGAGGCGCCGCTCGTCACCGGTCTCGGAGCGGAGATCCGCGACATCGTTCAGTGGCTGACCGCCATGCAAGCAGACGCCGAAGCCCCGCTGCTCGCTGTTGTCGCCGCTGCAGGACAGGGCAAGACGCACCTCGCCGCGCAGATGACCTCGCCGGAAGGCCAGCCGACAGCCGGGGTGTTCATCCAGGGGGCAAGCCTGCACACAGGCGACACTCTCGACGACCTCGCGCGACGGATCCCCGGACTCAGGGTCGACCGCTTCGATGACCTCCTGGAAGCACTCAACTCAGCCGGAGCCCGCGCTGGCTGCCGGATACCGCTGGTCATCGACGGCCTGAACGAGGCCGAGCGGCCCCTGGAGTGGCGGACCCTGCTCGCCGGGCTGGTACCGGCCCTGGGCAGCTACCCCCACGTCGCGGTGATCGTCACCCTCCGCGAGGTGCTCGCCGACCAGACCCTCCCGCAGGGCACCGTGTCCCTGGAACTGGAGTGGCAGCACGCGGAAGTCAACGACATCCTGCGCGTCTACTTCGACCACTACCTTATCAACCCGGCCGACGCCTGGCTTCCGGTCGGCGCTTTCCACAACCCGCTGTTCGTACGCATGTACTGCGAGGCCGCGAACCACGACCGCCTGGTGCCGGTGGGCGCGGAGGCGCTGCCTCAGCCCCTCATCGGCGTATTCGAGCTGTACCGCGATGGTGTGACCGAGCGGCTGGCCCTGGACCCGGCCCGCATTCCGGTGCCGGCCGACCAGATCAAGCGCCGCCTCGCCGCTCTGGCGAGACACATGTGGACGCACAACGTCCGCCGGCTCCCGTTCGACGAAGCGCGAAGAATCCTCGATGCCGACCAGCCGAACTGGGACGAAAGCCTGTTCCGGCGCCTCGTAGAGGAAGGAGTGATCTTCCGCGAGGAGATCAGGGGTTCTGACGACACCGAGTGCGGCTTCGTTTTTGACCGCCTCGCCGGATACCTGATCGCCGACGCGATCCTGGTGCGCATGCCCTACGTGGACGTCAACGAGCAGCTCGCGGAGGCGGCTCTCTGGCAGTCCCTCCTAGGCGACCATGCGCACCCCCTCGGAGAGGACATCCTCATCGGCCTCATCTCACTGGTGCCGCGCCGCTTCACCAGGCACCACCTGTGGCGCGTCGCCCCGGCTGAGCACCGTTCGTTGGTGCTCGCCCAGGAACTCACCACCGAGTCGGGCTTTCTCGACGACGAGACTGTCGACGCGCTCGCAACCGCGCTCGTTGCCGGACATCCCAGCAACAGGAAGGGCCGGCCCGCATTCGACCGTCTGTGGGAGATCCGCAGATCCGCCCCGCACCGCCTGAACGCCGCCTTCCTCGACCGGGTCCTGCGCCAACTGCCCCTTCCCCAACGCGACCTGCGCTGGACCGAATGGGCTCGAGGCCGGGCTCCGGGCCGGCTTACGGCGGACCTGGAACGAGCGATCGACAGGTGGACCGGGAGCAGCAGTCGCGCCGAGAGCGATGATCTAGACGCGCTGGCCATCGCCTGGCTGCTGACTTCCACGGACAAGAGCATGCGGGACCTGGCGACGAAAGCCCTCCAGCGCTACGGCCGGCCAGAACCCAAGCGACTGTTCGACCTCGCCACCCGGATGCTCGATGTCGACGACCCCTATGTCGTCGAACGCCTCGTCGCCGCCGCGTTCGGCGCCGGCATCGCCCACCAGATGCCCGATCCCGGCGGACCGTTTGAACACGCGCTACGGAACTGGCTAGTGCAGCTACGCGGCAGCTTCCTCGACGGTGGGACTGCGCCCACCTCGCACGAGCAGTTGCGCGGCTACATACGGGCCACCTACGAATTCGCCGGCACCCTCCACCCCGCCGCCGTCCCGGACGGGGTAGACGCCTTCGCGCCGAGGTTCGCCGCCGTGGCGCCCGCCGAGGTGATGGAGGACGACGACCCAAACGCCGAGGAGTGCGACCACACCTTCGGCATGGACTTCGAGAACTACGTCATCGGGGCCGCCATCAACGGCAGGGACAACTACGACTTCGGCCACCCCGACTACCGCAGGGCCCGCGCCGAGGTCATGGCCCGCGTCTGGGATTTGGGCTGGCGCGAGAAGAAATTCGGCGGCGTCGACCAAGACATTGCCAGGAGCGCCGACCGGCCCTACAGCACCCACAGGAACGTGGAGCGCTACGGCAAGAAGTACGGCTGGATCGCCTACCACGAAATGGTCGGCCGCCTCGTAGACGCCGGCCGTGCACCGGCCCCGTTCGGGGACGCAGAACGATTGATGCCCGACATCGACCCGACCTTCCCCGACAGGCCCCCGGTGACGCCCATGCCTCTCCCGCCATGGGCGCCCGCGGAGCCCACGGACGACCAGACCTGGCTCACGTCCGGGACGGTCACCGTGCCGGACCAGCTGTGGTCACCCGAGGAGATCCACGGAGTGGACGGCGGCTGGCTTCTGGTCGAGGGATATCTGGACCACCGCCACGGCGGGCGGACGGTGTTCGGGTTCTTCCGCACCCTCCTGCTGAAGCCGGAGGACGCGGACCCCGCACAACACCTCGCCAGCGAGCGCCCTTATCCGGGGAACGACTTCTTCCCCTCGCTGCCGACGGTCCGCGACGTGCTGGCCGCGGAGATGCCGTGGAGCCCCAGGTTCAAGCTGACCTTCGACGACGATGCCCCAGCCGCCGTCCCGCCCCGGGCGCTGCGCCGCGACTGGCAGGACAGCGGCATCGGGCTCGACCAGGTCGCTGTGGAGTTCGCCTCCGACAGCACTTCGGAGACCGGGCTCGACGGGTCCTATGACGTGCCGTCGTTCGAGTTCGCCGCCCGGTTTGGCCTGCGTCAACTGCCCGGCACCGTGGACCTTGTGGGCTTGGACGGCCGGCGCGCCTCCGCAGTCTTCCGCGCGGATAAGCCCTGGCGCGGCCACCTGCTCTTCCTGCGCCGCGATCTCGTCGAGGACTTCGCCGGTGATCGTCGGATCATGCAGGTGGCCTGGGGCGAGCGCGAGGTGGCCGTCGACTGGCACTCTGTTCCTTCCTGGGTGCGCACGGCGCAGCGCAGCCACGCGAACGTGTGGCGCCACATCCGGATGCTCGGGACGGATCAGCGCAACGCAGAGAACTAATACTCCAGTGCGGTTTCGTGATCTATCCAGCGGGTTCGTCGACGGATCGTCGTCGGTAGTGGCTGTGTCGGGCTGTTGCCTGGTGGCGTCTGCGCCAGATTGACCAG
>NZ_JBXUOY010000174.1:0-11794 GCF_057196705.1 Streptomyces sp. ATLC9
ATCGGCAGCGTGATGTTCTCCAGCGCCGTCAGGGTGGGCAGCAGATTGAACGCCTGGAAGATGAAACCGACCTTGTCCCGGCGCAGTCGCGTGAGCTTCTTCTCCTTCAGGCCCGTGATCTCGGTCTCACCGATCCACACCTGCCCCGACGACACCGCGTCCAGCCCCGCGAGGCAGTGCATCAGCGTCGACTTGCCCGAGCCCGACGGACCCATGATCGCCGTGAACGCGCCCCGCGCGATGTCCACGTCCACCCGGTCCAGCGCCACCACCCGCGTCTCACCGGCGCCGTACGCCTTGACGACCTGCCGCGCCCGCGCGGCAACGGCCGTACTTCCTCCACTGCCCCCGGTCCTGGGATTCACTACAGCCGTTGTCACGGTATGTCTCCTGTATCGACTGCTATCGACTGTGCCGCGCCGGGGACTTCCCCGAAGCCCGCGGCACCGACTGGATTTACGCGAAGAGCCTGTCGCACCCGGTCCGGCACCGCGATGGTGCGCGGCGCCGTATCCGTACGGGGGCCGGCACCACCCCACCGGTGCGGCACCCTGCGTCAAGCAGCCTAGGGAGTGATCCGCCCGCCCTCGTCCTGCCAGGGGACGATCCGCGGGTAGGTGGAAGGGGGTACCACCCCCTAGGGGACTCGGTCCCGAGGATGCCCTTTCCCCTTACGTCAACCTCAAGTCGGCACAGGCCGACCGGGCGGCCGGGCCGGGCGCGGACACGGCGAAGGGCCCCGACCGGTGGCCGGGGCCCTCCATTCGAACTTTGAGCTCCCCCGCCAGGACTCGAACCTGGAATGATCGGACCAAAACCGATAGTGTTGCCAATTACACCACAGGGGATAGTAAAAGCCTTAATTCGGACATCCTTTCCGGCTGTCCGAACCGGCCTCCACCACTATGCCGTACCACCAGCCCTCGATGCGACGGTAAAGGTCGGCACTGCCGAGAACCCTCACCACAAGGCAGCCGTGATACGCCTTGCCGGTGTTCTTGCGCACCGTCACGGGGTTGTGCTTCTTGAGCGTGACCCCCTCCAGCACGCTCACGTCCACTCCGACGAGGTCAGCCCAGTAACGCTCAGCCCCCTCGACATCCGCCGACTCGTGGATCATGACGCGGAAGCGCAACCGCTCCGGCTCCACACCGACCAGCGCCAGCCACCTCAGGTACAGCGTGATCATCCCCGGGTCGCTGTTCACGAAGGTGACTCGTTCCTCAAGACGGTACGACTTGCTCTTCGTCCCCTCGGCCCAGTAAAGGCCGACCCCTACCAGGAACAGCTCCCGGTCCGTCATGCGACCGATCTCGCCGGCCGCCATCGCCTTCGTCTGCTGTCGCAAGACCTCCTGCTTACGCCGGTAAGGCTCCCAACGCGCCTCCGCCATCGCGCGGGCGTGCTCCGCACGCCTCGGCCTCGGCAGATCCCGCACCCACAGCGACACCGAGCTCTTCGACACCCCCAACTCCGCCGCGATCTCGTCGTATGTGCGGCCCGCGCGGCGCAGGGCGCGTGCGCGCTCCTTCATCTCCGTCTTGGCTTGAACCATGACGTCATCCTGGACCCGCAAAGGAGTGCGTGGTTCGAAAATCCGGATGATTCAGTGCTTCGGGTGAAAAGTAGCTTTTTCATCACCGCTCACACCGGTCCTCACCCCGGCGCACATGCGGTTTTCCGCGGGCGGAGCCGCCCCGAAAACCGCTGGCGGGCGGCCGTAGGCTGGGCGGTATGACCGAGACGGGGGAAAGTGTCGAGGCCCGTGACCAGGGCCGGGGCGATGCGCCTCGGGGGCCGCTGTGGTGGACGCGGCGTCGCGGTGCGGCGCTGGACGCGGTGCTCGCGCTGGCGTCGGGTGCGGAGTGCGCGGTGCAGGGGGTGCCGTTCGCGCGTGAGGCCGGTCTTCCGGTGGGTCTGTCGGTGGCGCTGGGTGCGCTGGCGGGGCTGGCGCTGGTGCTGCGGCGCAGGTGGCCGATCGCGGTGGTGCTGGTGGCGATCGCGGTCACGCCGGCGCAGATGGGCGTTCTGCTGGGGACGGTGGGGCTGTACACGCTGGCGGCGTCGGAGGTGCCGCGGCGGATCATCGCTCTGCTGGCCGGTATGCAGGGGCTGGGGACGCTGATCGTCGCGGTCGTGGAGCTCCGGCGGAGTGTGGTGCGGGACGACTACGGCTACGACCCCCCGGTGTGGTTCGTTCCGCTGGTGTCGGTGCTGATGTCGGTGGGGGTGACGGCTCCTCCGGTGCTGCTGGGGCTGTACGTGGGGGCGCGGCGGCGGCTGGTGGAGAGTCTGCGGGAGCGTGCGGACGGTCTGGAGCGGGAGTTGTCGCTGCTGGCGGATCGTGCGGAGGAGCGTGCGGAGTGGGCGCGCAACGAGGAGCGGACGCGGATCGCGCGCGAGATGCACGATGTGGTGGCGCACCGGGTGAGTCTGATGGTGGTGCACGCGGCGGCGTTGCAGGCGGTGGCGCGGAGGGATCCGGAGAAGGCGTCGCGGAACGCGGTGCTGATCGGGGACATGGGGCGGCAGGCGCTGACGGAGTTGCGGACGATGCTGGGTGTGCTGCGGGCGCATGAGGCGAGGCCGTCGGGGTCCGCGCGGGTGTCGGGGGCTGTGGAGTCGGATCGTCCGTTGGCGCGGGTGGCGGAGGTCGCGGAGGCGGTCACGGCGTCCGCGGGCCGGGGTTCGGCGGGCGCGGAGGGTCCGGTGGACGGCTCGGAGGAGTCCGGTGGGCCGTGCCTGGGTGACCTGGACGCGCTGGTGGGGCAGTCGCGGGCGGCGGGGATGTCGGTGGAGTTGTCGGTGGAGGGGGAGGTGCGTTCGTATGCGCGGCGGGTGGAGCGGACGGCGTACCGGGTGGTGCAGGAGGCGTTGACGAACGTGCACAAGCATGCGGCGGGTGCGTGTACGCGGGTGCGGCTGGCGTGTCGTGCGGGTGAGGTGGCGGTGCTGGTGGAGAACGACGCGCCGGCGGAGGGTGTGCGGGGTGCGGGGTTGCCCAGTGGGGGCAACGGCCTGGTGGGGATGCGTGAGCGGGTGGCGGCGCTGGGCGGGGGGTTCGTGTCGGGGCCGACGGAGGCGGGGGGTTTCCGGGTGTCGGCGGTCATTCCGGACCGGGGCTGAGGCCGGGACCGGGGGCGGTCGGCCGGGGGCCCGGGGTCATTCCGGGGCGCGGGGGAGGCGTTTGGGGTTGGTGCCGGTGATGAGGGTGGCGAGTGCGGCGTCGAAGGTGGGGCCGAGGTACCAGTCGCCGGTGTGGTCGATGCTGTAGACGCGGCCTTGTTCGTCGATGGCGAGGAGCGCGTTGCCGTCGTCCTCTTCGCCGAGGGGTGCGAGGGCGGTGTCGAGGGCGCGTCCGAGGTCGTTGAGGGTGCGGGGCCAGTGGAGGCCGTGCAGGGGGTCGACGCGGACGGCTGTGGGGGCGATGTGGCGGCCGGGCTCGGTGCCCGCGATGCGGAGGCCGCCGAATTCGGCCCAGGCTTCGACGGCGGCGGGGAATACGGCGTGCCGGTGTCCGGTGGGTGAGTGGTGGGCCCGGAGGGTGTCGGCCCAGATCTCGGCCTGTGCGATGTGGTGGCGTCCGGGTGTCCAGCCGGCGGCGCGGAGGGCGGCGTCGACGGGGACGGGGAAGCGGGTGGTGGTGGTGTCGCGGGGGTGGGGGATGGGGGTGTTCACCGTTCTCCTGCGGTGTCGACGGGGCGCACGCCGAAGTGTGCGAGGAGGGCTGTGCAGGAGCGGCAGGGGGGTGCGTAGGTGCCGTGTGCGGGGTCGCCGTCCTCGCGGATGCGCCGGGTGGTGATCTTGGCGCCCTTGAGTGCTTTGCGGGCTTCGCCGGTGCTGAGGGGTTTGCGGCCGGCGCGTTTGCCGCGGCTTGCTTCGGCGGTGGTGAGGTGGCGGGAGATGAGGACGGCTTCGGGGCAGCGTCCGGTGTGGCGTTCGCGTTGGGGGGTGGTGAGGGTGTCGAGGTAGTCCTGGACGAGGGGGTGGAGGGCCGGGGGGGTGTCGGCTTTGCCCGCGGTGCAGGTGAGTGTCCGGCCGCGTACGGAGAGGGCGGCGGCGACGGTGGGCATGATGCCGTCGCGGCGGTGGCGCGGGACGGGGGTGGTGTCGTCGGGTGCGCCCCAGCCGATGCGGGGGTCCGAGGGGTGTTCGGCGGTGTTGTGTTGTGTGGCGTGCATGGTTTTTCCTCCCCGCGCATCCCCCCGATGGCGTTGGTTCAGGGTGCCAAACGGGCGGGCTTTTGGGAAAGCGGGGTCGGTTTCGGGGCATGTCGCAGGGCGTGTCCCGGCCCGGTGTGGCCGTGTTGTGAGTGTGCCGTGCCGGGGTGGCGAGGTGTCCGCCGGGGTGGCGGTGGGGTGTCGGTCGGGGGTGTGCCGGGGCGGGTGGACGGGGGCGGGACCGGTGGTGGGGGCAGCGCATAGGCTGTGCTCGTCAGCGCCCATCGGCGCCCGTAAGCCAGTTGCCAGCAGGGGGCACCGCCATGACGACAGGTAGGCCTGGGTTGGGGGTTTCTCCCGGTTCCCGTCCCGGGGAGGGGTTCGCGCCGCCGAACGCGGCCTATGCCGGTCAGGTCGTGCGTTTTCCGGATCCGGTGCGGGCTGCCCGGTATCCGGGTGGTGTGCGGGTGGATGAGCGGGGTTATCCGGATTTCTCGCCGTTCGCGCGTGCGGCGGTGGAGATCGCGGAGCCGCCGGAGGGTTTCGGTGGGGACGAGTTGCGGTTGACCGACCATGTGTCGGCGAACGCGGCTATGTGTGCGGAGGGTCATGAGTTGTGGGCGGAGTTGCCGTCGGTGGCGACTCCGCACGGCTGGACGTGGCATCACGTGGCGGGTGGTCGCAGGCTGGAGTTGGTGCCGGTGGAGGTGAAGGCTCTGCTGCGGCATCACGGTGGTCTGGCGACGGCTGTGGTGGATCACGGGAAGCGGGGGACGCGGCCGTTGCGGGAGACGCGTCCGGTGCGTTTCGAGGTGCCGCACGGTGTGGCGGTGTCCGAGGAGCAGGTGCTGGACGCGGAGGAGGCCCTGGGGTACCGGCTGCCGGAGGCGTACCGGTCGTTCCTGAAGGCGGCGGGTGGTTGTGCGCCGGCGGGGGTGGCGCTGGACGCGGAGTCGGGGTTGCTGGTGGATCAGCCGTTCTTCACGGTGCGTGAGGAGGCGGCGGTCAATGATCTGGTGTACGTGAACAAGTGCCTGCGGGATCATCTGACGAAGGATTATCTGGGTGTGGCCTTCGTGCAGGGCGGGATTGTCGCGGTGAAGGTGCGCGGTGAGGCGCCGGGGTCGGTGTGGTTCTGCGCGTACGACGACGCGCGGGACCGGGACGGACTGTCGGTGCGGGAGCGGGTGGCGGGGCTTCTGCTGCCGTGCGGTGCGGATTTCGACGACTTCCTGTTGCGGCTGGCGGGTAATCCGCCGGAGTTGGAGACCGTGGCCGGCCTGATGGTGGACGGCGGGTTCGCTCGTGCCGTTCCGGTGGAGGGGTGAGTCTCGATGGTGACGTTCGCGCAGGCGCAGGAGCGTGCGGAGCGCTGGGTCAACGGTGGTGTTCCGGCGTATCAGCGCCGTGAGGTGCGGGTGCGGGAGTTCGGTCTGGGTTTCGTGGCGTGGGCGGAGGATCGCGCGGACGGTCCGTCGTCGGGTGGCGGCCGGCAGCGGCTGGTGATCGCGCGGGACAGCGGTGAGTCGACGCTGTGGCCGGCGTTGCCGGTGGGTGAGGTGATCCGCCGGTACGAGGAGGAGTACGGGGCCGCGGCCGAGGCGGCGCCGGCGGCTCCGCCTCGGCGGGTGGATCTGGAGGCGACGTCGTTCCTGCTGACGCCTCCGGAGTGGTTGCAGGAGGCGGCGGACCAGTTGGGGTTTCCGGGGCGCCGTGCGGCGGCCGGCTCGGGGGATTCGGACGGTTCGGGCCGGTCGTCGGGTGGTCCCGCACCGGCGCCGGATGCGCCGGCGTCCGCCGGGGGGACTGTTTCCGGCTCCGGTTCCGGTTCGCCGTGGGATGCGGCGGACACCAGTGGCAGTGGTGGCGATCTGGCGTCGGCGCGGCCGCCGGTGACGGTGTCCGCGCCGCCGATCAGCGGGAGTGATGACGAGGACGGGGGGCCGGGTCCGGCGTCCGGGACGGGCTCGGAGGCCAGGACGGCGCTGCTGCCGGAGGGCGGTGGTGTGCTGCCGGGGACGGCGGCGGCTCCGGCGGTCGGCGACCCGCAGGGTTCCGCGCGGGACCGGGACCGGGACCAGGACCTGGAGCGGCAGCCCTCGCGGTCTCCGCGGACTCCGCCGGGCGGGGTGCACCACGCGGCGACGATGCCGGCCGATCCGTCGGCGGGCGGCCCCGGTACTCCTCCGCCTGCCGCTCCCGGTGCTCCGCCGCCGCCCGGCGCTCCGGGGGCGCCAGGGGACGCCGCCACCGGCCGTGCGCCGAAGCGCGGCGGGTCGTCCGTGCCGCCGCCGGGTGAGCCGGGTGTGCCGGGGGCGCGTCCGGGTGGCGCCGGGGCGGCTTCGCCGGGTGGTTCGCCCGGTGGTGCGGCCTATGCGCCGACGCAGTTGGTGTCGGCGGACGAGGTGGCGTCCCAGGGGGGCGCGGACACCCCTGCGCCGGGTGCTCCGGCCGCTCCGGGGGGCGGGGTGCACCACGCGGCGACGATGCTGGCGGGTCCGGGCGGTCCGGGGGTTCCTCCGGGCGCGCCGTCGTACGGCGGTCCGGGGCAGCAGCCGCCCGGTATGCCGATGGTCGGGCCCGGTTACATGGCGGTGCTGCGCTATCGCGCGCCGGACGGTTCCGAGCAGCAGCTGATCCGCCGTTCGGCGCCGGGCACTCCGCATCCGGAGTGGCAGATCCTGCACGAGCTGCGGGCGACGGGTGTTCCGCCGCAGCAGGTGCTGGAGCTGCACACGGAGCTGGAGTGCTGTGACGTTCCCGGTGGTTACTGCGCGCGGATGGTGCGGGAGTCCTGGCCGCAGGTGCGGATCAGCCACACCGCGCCGTACGGGCGCGATGTGGCCTCCCGCCAGCAGGGCGTGCGTCATCTGATAGAGCATCAGGGCGAGTTGCACCAGGTGGCCGACGGTCCGGCACGTCCGGCGCCGGTGCGGGTGCCGCTTCCGCCGCCGCATCTGCTCCAGCCGGCGCCGGCGGTCGGGCCGGACGGTGTGGCGCAGGAGCTCACGCAGGCTTTCGGCCCGCAGGCGGTGTTCCGTTTCGACCAGCGTGCGGTCTCCCGGCAGGGTGTTCCGGACGTGGTGGCGCAGACGCTGGTGTGGGCGGGTCTGCCGGTGGAGTTCGGTCCGTTCTTCTGGGCGCAGGCGCAGCCGGGGCGTCCGGTGCCGACGCTGGCGGAGCTGGCGCGGGAGCGCGGGGTGCCGCCCTCGGCGGACGCGGCCTCGTATCTGGTGATGGGCAACGACTACGGGCGTCAGCTGTGCGTGCAGTACGGCACGGCGCACATCGTGGCGGTGCCGCTGGAGGCTCCCGCGGGCGGCGGTCCGGCGGCGGCGCGGTTCGTCAACAGCGGTCTGCCGCAGTTCGTGCGGTGTCTGGCGCTGCTGGGCCGGATGTGGCGGCTGCGGTACGGGTTGACGCCGGAGCAGGCGGGCCGCTGGACGGTGGATTTCCAGGGGATGCTGGCGTGCCTGGATCCGGCGGCCCTGGCAGGTCCGGAGAACTGGTGGTCGGTGCTGCTCGAGCAGATGTGGGACGGGTTGCTGTAGTCGTCGCGTCCCGGTCGTCACCGGTGTGTCCGTGCCCGGTCTCCGCTGAGCGGGGGCCGGGCACGGCTGTTCCCCGCTCCGTTGCCCCGCTCCGTTGCCCCTGCCGTTCCCCCGGCCGTTCCCCCGGCCGGGGGGCGCGCCGGGAGGATCACGCTTCCGTGTGTGTTCGCGGGGTTTGTGTCGGTTGCGGGGTGTGGGGTCCCATGACGCATGCTGGGTGGGATATCCGCCGGATTGTGTGGAGGTTGGGGTTCACGATGTCTGCGTCGTCTGCGTCCAAGTCGCCTCATGGCTTCGCCGTCGTACGGGGCCGCGGTTACCGGCCCGAGCAGGTCGACCGCTACACCAGCGGGCTGTACGGGGATCTGGAGGGGGCGCGGGAGCGCCTGACCGGGCTGGGGGCGCTGGCCGGGGAGCTGGAGGCGGAGGCGGACCGGCTGCGGGGGGTGGTCGCCGCGCTGCCTCCGCAGACGTACGAGGCGCTGGGCGAGCGGGCCCGGCTGATCCTGTCCGAGGCGGAGGCCGAGGCCGGGGAGCTGCGGGAGCGGGCGCGGGAGGAGTCGCGCCGGGTGCTGGAGGGGGCGCGGGAGGAGGACCGGGCGCGGCGGGAGGCGGCGCACGGTGGTGCGGCCCGGGTGCGGGAGGAGGCGGACGAGGCGGCGGAGGCGGCGCTCGGGCGGGCGCGGGAGCGGGCCGGTCTGCTCCGGGAGCGGGCGCGCGCGGAGGCCGAGGGGCTGCGGGAGGCCGGCGAGCGCGAGCTGCGGGAGATGGCCGAGCGCTGTGAGGCGCTGCTGCTGGAGCAGGAGGGGAAGCAGGCCCAGGAGGCCGAGGGCCGGGAGCGGGAGCTGGCCGGGCGCGAGGCGGCGGTGGCGGAGCGGGCCGCCGAGCTGTCCGGGCGGGGCGAGGCGGTTCTGGAGCGGGCGCGGCGGGAGTCCGCCGGGGCGGAGGAGGACGCGCGGCGGCTCCAGGCGGAGGCCGAGGAGCGGGCGGCGGAGTTGCTGGCGCGGGCGCGGCTGCGGCGGGAGCGCGTGGAGCGGGAGACGGAGCGGATCGTGCGGGCGCACGAGCGGCGGCAGGAGGCGGTGCGGCAGCACATGGCGCATGTGCGCGCGAGTCTGGCGGCGATCGCCGGCCGTGCACCGGGTGACGCGGACGGTGCGGAGGGCGCCGGTGGCGCGGGCGGGGCGGAGGGCGCGGCCGGCGGTCCCGGCGGAACCGCTGGTGGAACGGGCGGCGCGGCGGTGCCGGGCCAGGGGGCACCGGCGGAATGACCGGGTCCCCCCGGGTATCCTGCGGATGACACCACACCTTCCCGCGCGGTTTCGCCGCGGTCCGTCCCGTGAACCGGCGGTGGCCGCCGGGTGTGCGGGAGTGGTCCTCCGGGTGGGTTCCGTGCCGGTCCGGCGGCCCGTCCCGCCATCCGTCCACAAGACGTCCGAAGTTCCGTCCCGAAGCCGAAGGGCACACCCGTGAGCGCCAACCGCCCGGCAGCCGTCGTCGTCCTCGCAGCGGGTGAGGGCACCCGCATGAAGTCCGCCAGGCCCAAGGTCCTGCACGACATCTGCGGGCGGTCGCTCGTGGGTCATGTGGTGGCGGCCTCCCGTGAGCTGGACCCCGAGGAGCTGGTGGTGGTCGTCGGCCACGGCCGCGAGCGGGTCACCGAGCATCTGGCGGCGCTGGACGCGAAGGTGCGCACGGCGGTGCAGGCCGAACAGCGGGGTACCGGGCACGCGGTGCGCACGGCGCTTCAGGCACTGGCGGCCGACGGGGTGCGGCCGGCGGGGACGGTGGTGGTCGTCTGCGGCGACACCCCGCTGCTGACCGGCGAGACGCTGTCGGGTCTGGCCGAGGCGCACGCCGGGCAGGGCAACGCGGTGACGGTGCTGTCGGCCGAGGTGCCGGACGCGACCGGTTACGGGCGCGTCGTGCGCTCCGGGGACGGCGCGGTGACGGCGATCGTGGAGCACAAGGACGCCACCGGGGAGCAGCTGGCGATCCGGGAGATCAACTCGGGGGTCTTCGCGTTCGACGGGCGGCTGCTGGCCGAGGCGCTGGGCCGGATCGGCACGGACAACAGCCAGGGCGAGGAGTACCTGACCGATGTGCTGGGCATTCTGCGTGCCCAGGGACACCGGGTGGGCGCGTGTTCGGCGGGCGACCACCGGGAGATCGTCGGGATCAACAACCGGGTACAGCTGGCCGAGGCGCGCAGGCTGCTGAACGAGCGGCTGCTCCGGCGGGCGATGCTGGCCGGTGTGACGGTGGTGGATCCGGCGTCGACGTGGCTGGACGCGACGGTGACGTACGAGCCGGACGCGCTGGTGCATCCGGGTACGCAGCTGCTGGGTTCCACGCGGCTGGGCGCGGGCTGCGAGGTCGGGCCGAACTGCCGGCTGGCGGACACCGTCGTCGGCGAGGGCGCGGTGGTGTCCAACGCGGTGGCCGACTCGGCGGAGATCGGTCCGGGCGCGTCGGTGGGCCCGTACGCGTATCTGCGGCCCGGGGCGCGGCTGGGCCCGAACTCGAAGGTCGGCACGTATGTGGAGATCAAGAACTCCGAGGTGGGCGAGGGCACGAAGGTGCCGCACCTGTCGTACGTGGGTGACGCGACGATCGGCGAGCACTCGAACATCGGCGCCGCGAGCGTGTTCGTGAACTACGACGGGATGAACAAGCACCACACCACGATCGGCTCGCACTGCCGGACGGGTGCGGACAACATGTTTGTGGCTCCTGTCACGGTCGGGGACGGGGCGTACACCGCCGCCGGGTCCGTGATCACCAAGGACGTGCCGCCCGGTTCGCTGGCCGTCGCGCGCGGCCAGCAGCGCAACATCGCCGGCTGGGTGGCCCGAAAGCGTCCCGGGAGCGCGGCCGCGCGGGCGGCCCGGGCCGCGGGCGAGGAGAGCGGTGACGGCCCCGTGGCCGGGGGATGACCCGGTGGGAGTGCCCCGGCCAGGGCGTACCGTGAGAGGCGCACATCGTGGTGCGCCCCGACGAATCGATGCTCGCAAGGAGATTGTGTTGTGACCGGGATCAAGACGACCGGCCAGAAGAAGATGATGTTCTTCTCCGGCCGCGCCCACCCCAGTCTGGCGGAGGAGGTCGCGGGGCAGCTCGGTGTCAGCGTGGTCCCGACGAAGGCGTTCGACTTCGCCAACGGCGAGATCTACGTGCGCTTCCAGGAGTCCGCCCGTGGCGCGGACTGCTTCCTGATGCAGAGCCACACCGCTCCGATCAACAAGTGGATCATGGAGCAGTTGATCATGGTGGACGCGCTCAAGCGGGCCTCGGCCCGGAGCATCACCGTGATCGTGCCGTTCTACGGTTACGCGCGGCAGGACAAGAAGCACCGCGGCCGTGAGCCGATCTCGGCGCGGCTGGTCGCCGATCTGCTCAGGACGGCCGGCGCCGACCGGATCCTCACCATCGACCTGCACACCGACCAGATCCAGGGCTTCTTCGACGGCCCCGTCGACCACCTGTTCGCGCTGCCGGTGCTGACGGACTACGTGGGCGGCAAGGTGGACCGTTCCAAGCTGACGGTGGTCTCGCCGGACGCGGGCCGGGTGCGGGTCGCCGACCGCTGGTGCGACCGGCTGGGCGCGCCGCTGGCGATCGTGCACAAGCGCCGCGACCCGGACGTGGCGAACCAGGTGACCGTCCACGAGGTCGTCGGCGACGTGCGGGGCCGGGTGTGCGTGCTGGTGGACGACATGGTCGACACCGGCGGCACGATCTGCGCGGCCGCCGACGCGCTGTTCGAGGGCGGCGCCGAGGACGTGATCGTGGCGGCCACCCACGGTGTGCTGTCCGGTCCGGCGGCGGACCGGCTGAAGAACTCCAATGTGAGCGAGTTCATCTTCACCGACACCCTGCCGACGCCGAGCGAGGTGGACGTCGACAAGATCACGGTGCTGTCGATGGCCCCGACGATCGCCCGCGCGGTGCGCGAGGTGTTCGAGGACGGCTCGGTGACGAGCCTCTTCGACGAGCAGGCGTAACGGTTCGGCGGGGGGGGGGGGGCCGGGGGCCCGCCCGGGGGGGGGCGCCCCCCCCGGGCGCCCCCCGCGGCCGGGGGGG
>NZ_JBXUOY010000175.1:0-11549 GCF_057196705.1 Streptomyces sp. ATLC9
CAAGAAACCGCAGGTCAGCCCGACGATACGAGCCCGGGAAAACCGTGAAACGTATCGAGACCCTCACCGAACATGCCCGCTTGAAACGGCTCAGAGGTTAAACGCCAAGCTAAGAAGTCATCTCATTTGGCTGGGTAGGCTCTTGGCCGTGGCAGGGATCGTTGAGCGGCTGGTGCCGGATGAGTTGTGGGAGCTGTTCCAGCGGGTGGTGCCGGAGGCGCCGTTGCGGCCGCAGGGCGGCGGCCGTCGCCGGCACGGCGACCGGGAGGTGCTGGCCGCGATCATCTTCGTGGCGACGTCGGGGTGTACCTGGCAGCAGCTGCCCACCGCATCGTTCGGGCCGTCCGGGGCCACGGCCCACCGGCGGTTCACCGAGTGGACGAAGGCCCGGGTGTGGGCCAGGCTGCACCGCCTGGTCCTGGACGAACTCGGCGCCCGAGGCGAGCTGGACTGGTCGCGGTGCGCGATCGACTCGGTGAACCTGCGAGCGCTGAAAAGGGGGACCTGACCGGTCCGAATCCTGTCGACCGGGGCAAGTACGGGTCGAAGATCCACCTGATCACCGAGCGGACCGGTCTGCCCCTGTCCGTCGGCATCTCCGGTGCCAACACCCACGACAGCCAGGCCCTGATCCCGCTGGTGCAGGGCATACCCCCGATCCGCTCCCACCGCGGACCGCGCCGTCGCAGGCCCGGCAAGCTCCACGCGGACAAGGGCTACGACTACGCCCACCTGCGGCGATGGCTGTCCCAGCGGGGCATCGGGCACCGCATCGCCCGCAAGGGCGTCGAGACCTCGCAGCGGCTGGGCCGACACCGCTGGGCCATCGAACGCACCATGGCCTGGCTCGCCGGCTGCCGGCGCCTCCACCGCCGCTACGAGCGCAAGGCCGAGCACTTCCTCGCCTTCACCAGCATCGCCTGCACCCTCATCTGCTACCGACGACTCACCAAATGAGATGACTTCTTACTGGGTCTTCCGCACGTGGGTGGTGTCGGCGTCGAGGGGGGTGCCGTCAGTGGTGATCGGTGTGATCTCCGGGACCGGGGCGCCGTGCCGGTCGACGAGGGTGGAGTGGGTCTCGCCGGGTGCGAAGGCGTGGCGTTCCCCCCACTGGCGCAGGGTGAGGATGACGGGGAAGAGGGCGTGGCCGGCGTCGGTGAGTATGTACTCCCGGCGGCGGCCCGACGATGCGGTGCGCTGGGCGAGGAGTCCGTGAGCGGTGAGCTTGCGGAGGCGGTCGGTGAGGATGTTGCGGGCGATGCCGGTGCGTCGCCGGAATTCGGTGAACGATCGTGCTCCGTCCATCGCGTCGCGGATGACGAGAAGACTCCACCGGTCGCCGACGAGGTCGAGCGTGCGAGCGACGGGGCAGTCGGGGTCGGTCCAGCCGGTGTCCGGGGCGCGCCCGGTGCTGCGTGACATGCCACCTCCCATAGGTTGCGGATTGAAACCATCATGCCGTACCGTCGGATCAGTTGCAATTTGCTACCGATTGAGGTTGGGGCGTAATGGACGTATGGCGGCGACTGCTGCAGCCAGGGTCATTGCATGAAGTGATCTTGTCCAAGTTCGTCAGGTGAGTCCGAGGGCGGTCAGGGGGCGGCGGTAGTCGCGGGCGGCGCGTCGGAGGGCGGCGGCGATGTTGGTGGCGCCGTCCTGGCGGTGGACGCTGATGGCTAGGTTGCGCAGGGAGGCCATGGTGCGGGGCAGATGACCGGTGCGGACCTTGGAGTCGTCCTCGCGGAAGGTCCGGTCGCGGACGTGATGCAGGAGGTTCTCGATGCCCCAGTGGCCTCTGATCCAGAAGGCGAGTTCGGGGCCGGTCGCGGCGCCGGGGGCGAGGCTGGTGATCAGGTAGATCCGCTCGATGGTGAGTTCACCGGTGGCCCGGTCCAGACGCCATCGGACGATCTGGAGGGCCTGTTTCGCGTCGGGGTAGTCGAGGTGATCGAAGGCTGCTGCCTTCAGCCTGCGGATCTCGACGCGGTGGTGGGCGCGGGTGCGGTCGTAGTGCTCCAACGACATGTCCTGCCAGGGCAGATGACGCACCCGGTCGTGGAGCTTGGCGTGGTTCTTCTTCACGATCGCCAGGTAGTGGGCCCCGCGGGAGCGGAGGTAGGTGCCGTGGGCGTGCTGGGTGTGCAGCGCGTCGGCGGTGACGACGACGCTGTCCAGATCGTCGATCGCATCCAGCAGGGGCGCGAAGGCGGGGATCTCGTTGCTCTTGTCGGCGATCTGCCGCTGGGCCAGGACGCTGCCGGTGTGATCCATCGCCGCGAGCAGGACCACCGCGGTCTTCTCGGTGGTGCGTGAGCCGCGCACCGTCTTGCCGTCCACCGCGACAGCCCGACGGCCCGCATGCGGAGCCCGCTCACCGTCCGGGGCGGTCTGGCGGGTGTCGAGGAAGGCGCCGATGGCCCGGTCCAGGACATCGCCGTCGAGGCGTTCCAGCAGGCGACGGACGGTCGCGGGGTGCGGGACGGGGATCTGGCCGGTGAGCGGGTCTGGGGCAAAGCCGAGTGCCCGCAGGGCCCAGGCCGGCGCGTCGGTGACCCACTCACCGACGGCGGCCGGCGACTTCGCGCCCGCCAGAACTCCGGCGGCTGCCGCGCACACCAGCGCGTCCAAGGGGTAGATCCGGCCCTTGCGGCCCCGGGGGATCGGGCACGCGGCCCAGGAAACTTCGCAGCTCAAGGGCGTCGAGAAGAGGTGCCGGGTCGGATGTCGAGGCCAGTTGGCCCAGCGGGGAGGCGATGGGCGATGATGCAGAGGCAGGCACGGGCTCGCTCGGTGTTCATGGGACGTAGACACTCACATGATCACCGGCACCGTGCCTGCACTGCGTTCCACCCCCGGAACCGCACCAACCCCGACGTGACGCAACGTCACAGACATTTGCGGCGAATCCGCTTCACGCAATGCCCCTGACCACCGGGCGGGGGACGTCGAGCATGGCACCATAGGGGACCAACGTGAAGCCTCTGGTATCGCAGCGGACGATCTTATGAGAGAGAACCGTCCTACCAGGGGCTTTACGTCTGTCCGTCACCGGGGCAGGACTGTCCGGCCTGCCCCGGTATCGAAGTCTCACCCGGCTTCGCGTAGATCATTTCGCTGAGAAAACCTCAGTGCGTCACAGCTCCGGGTGGTGGAGTTCCAGTGGGTCGCCGAGCCGAGTGAGCGATGCATTCTCTCTTCGCATGGCCTGGACGCGCGCGCGTTTGCCGGGCAGTAGGACGAGGACCACCAAGGGGCCGGTCAGGTCTCGTCTAGAGACTGCCGATGTCTCGGGGAAGGTCGGTGAAGAGTACTCGATTTCAATGAGGTCCGCTTCGCTGCTCATTAGGAGTTCCCACACGTGTACGAGCTCCCCTTCGTCGCCGTTCGGGCCGCGCCCGGTGTGGACCAGGGATTCGGATTCAGCAATCACGGACATCGGCTCCCCGGCGAGCACGTCCTCGACAGCGGAGGGGTCCGCCAGCTCCACGCCCACAATGCCCCCGCTGAGATGGTCCGGGCGCTCCCAGACGCCGCCTTCCCCGCGCAAGGAGTAGTACAGCTCTTCGGCCACGAGACCGTCGCCCCGACGGTGCAGAAGCAGGACGAACCCGAGGTCGCCGCTGATCCAGACGTCGGCGACGGAGGGGGTGTCGGCGTCCTGCGGCAGGTGATGTGCTGCCGCGCGGGCATTTGGCGGGTGCCCGAGCCGGAGGGCGGTTCCGGCGATGTCAGCCATCGACTCTCTCATGATCTCTTTTGCTTTCTCGTTCGTCGAGCTTTACGGAGCTGCGGGATGGCGCGCCACCACCGTCTGAGTAGTTGGACGTGCACGTCGGCCAACTCACAATCCAACTGGCCGACGTGCACGCCAGGTCACTTGGCCATGCAGGAGTAGGACATGTCGGCTACGTATCCGTTCCATCCCGAGACCATGACCGCACCGTAGGTCCAGATCCTCGTACCCGGTTTGACCTGGATGTTGTAGTGGACGGCCCACCCGATCTTGACCGGGTTCTTCCAGGTGGCCTTCGCCTGCAGCTTGCGCATCTTGCCGCGCTTGCCCGGCGGCACGCCCCAGGTCTCCGCATAGGTGGCGTTGGTGAATACCAGGTAGCGGTTGGCGAAGCCCATGATCTGGACGTTGATGTAGTAGCCCATGTAACGGTAGCTGTTCCTCGCGATACCGCCGCCGCGTCGCTGGACGATGATCCGCATGCCGTAGCCGTTCTTGATCCGGCGCTTGCCGCACTTCGGGCTCATGCCGTCGGTGTCGGTGGCGTTGCACGGGTCCGCGTTGGAGTAGTCGTACGCGTTGGCGGAACCGCCCGGCACCGGGTCGGGCTGCAGGAAACGTCCGCGAGCGGGATCATAGAGGCGCACGCCCATCAGGGTGAGGCCGGTCAGGGTCTCCGCCGAGCGCTGCTTCTCACCGAGCCAGCCGTACCGGGTTGCGGTCTGCCCGGTACGTGGGTTGCCGTATTCGTCGTTGTCCAGCGCTACCGGCGCCTTG
Organism: Streptomyces sp. ATLC9; assembly: GCF_057196705.1. Lineage (NCBI taxonomy): Bacteria > Bacillati > Actinomycetota > Actinomycetes > Kitasatosporales > Streptomycetaceae > Streptomyces > Streptomyces sp. ATLC9. Next base: position 4,514 of record NZ_JBXUOY010000175.1, read on the forward strand.
GTGGTGTCTAGATGAAGCTGGAGGCTGACATCGCCGTGCAGGTCGGTGAGCTGCAGAACGATGTCCCCCGACTTGCCGGTGGTCGCCGCCAGGCCTCCGGTGACGGACTGGACGTTGCGGGTGACCGTTCCGGTGGTGGTGTTCTCGACGATCCAGCGGGGGGTGTCGTCGTCACTGTCGTAGTGATTGACCTTGGAGGCCGTCTGCGTCCAGGACGTGCCGCTGCCCTGCTCGACCGTCCAGGACCGAAACCGCAGGTTAGGGTCGAGCTGCCAAGTCTGGCGCTGACCGCCCGACGTCTGGCGCTGGGCCAGGTTGTTGGCGTAGTAGGCGATCGTGCCGTGTCCGGGGGCGGATGTCACGCGGCCGAGCGCGTCATAGGTCCAGCCGGAGTCGGCGATCCGGTCGGCGCTGTCGTAGGCCGTTGTCTGGGTAGTTCCTCCCGTGCTCGTGCAGTCCTGGCCGGGCGCCGAGACGGCGGTGGTCAGGGTGGTGCGGTTGCTGCCCTTGTCGAAACCGTAGGTGCGCCGGGTGCAGAGAGTGTCCGCGGTGTCGTCGACCGAGGTCAGTCGGCCGGCCGCGTCGTAGGCGTAGGACTGGTCGGACCAGCCCGCGTGGGTGGTCACCTGCCCGTTCACCGACTCCGTGACGCGGTTTGAGTAGACGATGGCTCCGTCGCTGTCCCGGGTGTAGACGCGGGAGACGGCGCTGCCCGTGGGGTTCTTCTCCTGGTTGAGGGTGTAGCCGCCGGGCAGGGTCTCACGAGTGACCGAGCCGTCCGCGTCATACGACGTGCGGAAGATGCCGGCGACGGAGTCCGTGACGGACGTCGCGAGACCGCGGGGTTCGACCGTGTCGTCGTAGGTGAAGGTGGTGGTCGACGGGACGGAGTCGGTCACCTTAACCGGGCGGTCCAGCTTGTCGAACTCCACCGTGGTCACGCCGCCGTCGGCGTCGGTGTACGAGGTCTGCCGTCCTAGCTTGTCAAAGACGCGCGTGATGGTGCCGCCGGTGGTGGAGACGGTCTTGACGGGGCGCCCACTGTCCGGGGCGTACTCCGTCGTGATCTCTGGCAGGGCCGCGCCCAGGCCACCGGTGACCGTGGACTTGACCGGGCGGCCGACGCCGTCGTGGGTCGTGGTGGTGGTGCGCGTCACGCTGCCCGCGGTCTCAATGACCTTCTCGGTGTTGCCCCACCAGTCGTACTCCGCGGTGGAGGTCACGAGCTGCGCGGGATTCGAGCCGCCACCGGTGATGGTGCCGGCCGGACCTGTGGAGCACAGCAGGTCCGCCCACTCTGGGCGGCCGGCGCAGGCGCCGGTGCCGTCGGCGGACCAGTAGGTGGTCACTCGCGTCGCGGCGTCCGTCCCGGTCGCTCCCGGCGGTACCTCCTTGCGAACGCGCCCCTGGCTGTCGTACTCCGTGGTCGTGGTCAGGGCCAGTCCGTCCGGGTCCTGGACGCTCTTGACCGGCAGCCCGCCCACCCAGTCGTAGACGGTCTGGGTCACCCGCTTCTCGCCCTGCACCAAGGGATGTGCACGCACCTCGACGCCGGTGGTCGTGCGCGTGATCTGGTCCTTGATGGTGGCGGTGCCGTCCGTCGGACGTCCCTCGTCGTAGGCGTTGACCGCCCAGGGACGGCCGATGACGGAGGTGCCTGCGGACACCAGCGTCGTCGTGCCGGACTTGAGATCGGCGGTCAGGTCAAGCCGGTGCAGGGGCCCGAACTCCTCCAGCTTACGGGTGCCGTCAGCATCGTAGATCCGACGCGTCGACAGCAGCTCCGCGCGTTCGGCACCGGTGAGCTGTGCGATGCCGAGTTCGGCCTGCGCGGCCCGGTCGGCAGCGGTGAGCCCCAGCGCCAGGGAGCGGTTGGCCGCGGTCAGTTCGCGGACCGTGTTGCCGAAGCGGTCGTTCTCGCTGGTGCCGATGTGGCCGCCGGGCGTCACGGAGTTGACTGCGGTGCCGGACACGCCGAGGTACTGGATGAACGCGCGCCGGTAGTCGCCGGTGGCCAGGTCACCCCCTGTGTTCGAGGCTGGCACGGAGTCGGCCGGGAAGACGGCGGTGGCATCGGCCGGGGCGTCCGTCTGTCCCCACGCCTTCACATCGCTCGTGCCCATCGCGTACGGGGCGTTGGTCCCGGTCAGCGGGACGTCGTAGACGATGCTGGTGACGGCCTCCCCTTCGACCACGTCGGCCGTGCCCTGCTTGAGAGCGGAACGCGACGCCTTCAGGAGCATGCCCTCACCGGCCGCGCTGCTCGAGCCGGCCTTGCCGTAGGTGAAGGTCCACGGCAGGTCCCCGGCCGCGCTGTACTTGGTGACGCGGCCAGAGGTGTCATAGTCGTACGACGTCTTCAGCGCTGGTGACACCTGCGGGTTCCACGTCTGACGCAGCCGCCCAGTGGAGTCGTAGGCGTACGCCTGGACCGCCTTGGACGTTGCGGCGGAGGCACCTGGCTCGGTGGACCAGAAGCGGATCTCCTTGACCCGGCCCGTGTAGTCGCCGAAGGAGTCCAGCGTGGCAGTGGTGGCCGTGGCGTACACGAACTCCATCACCCGGCACCCCTTGGTCGCCGGGGTGGCTGCGCAGGTGGCCGGGGTGACAGCGGAGGTCTGGGCGACGACCCGCTTGGGCCGTGCCAGCTTGGTCTCGCCGACGGTGACGGTCTCCGAGGTGATCGTCGTGGTGGAGCCGCTCTTGCCGTCCAGCTCGGTCGACGACACGTTCCACACCGGCAGGGCGCTGTCCAGCCTGCTGAACACCGTGACTGAGCCGTCGGTGTCGGTGAGTGTGAAGTCGCCGGTCAGGCTGCCTGTGAGGGTCAGCGTCTGCGCGCCAGGCTCGGCGACCCAGCCGGTCTTCCCCGCGTTCGCGGTGAAGTGCACCGCGTCGTTGTTGTTCGACACCACGTCGATGGCTGTGGCCGAGACCTTACGGATGTAGGCGTAGTCCGAGCCGGTGGTCGCTGCGGAGGTGCCTGCGGACCACTCCTTGCCAAAGATCGCGACTTGGCCGTCCGCCTCGGCGTTCGCGTCGGGCTCGCGGGAGGACGACGTACGCGAGAGTGACAGGTCGAAGTAGGAGGCCTCCAGTTCGGAAAGCGTGAAGTCGCCCGTGAGGAGGTTCACGGCGCCGGGGCCCACTCGCGTGGAAGCGGCTCCCTGGGCGTTGCGGTCGACGACGACGGTCAGCGGATCGGTGCTGCCGGAGGCGCTATTCGGCCCGGTGAAGTCGGCTTTGATCTCGACACTGCCGTCCGGGTCGACGGTGTTCGTGGCGTTCCAGACGAGCATCGCGTTCTTGCCACCGGTCAGCGCCACCGGCCACGAGGCCAGCGGCGTGCCGCCGGAGGTGACATCACCGGCCGGGATCTTCGTCCAGGCGTCGGCCTCAGAGCGGCGCCACGAGAAGGAGACGCTGTCGTACTTGCTCGCGTCGGCCTCGGCAACCAGCGGCAGCCGGCGTGCGGTGCGCTCGCCGTCGGAGGGCTGAACGAAGCCACCCGGCCCGGCGTGGAAGGTGTACTCGATTGCCTCGGACTTGTTGTCGGCCTTGTCCACGGCCCGCATCTGCAGGGTGTGGGTACCGTCCTGCGGAGGGGCGATGGAGATGTTCTTGGCGGCACTGGAGCCGCCGGTGGCGACCTTGGTCCAGGTCACATCGTCCAGGGACCACTCCAGCCAGTGGTGGTCGGAGGCAGGCGGAGTGACAGTGAAGGTTCCGGCCTGGCCCGCGCCCTTGGCCCAGGAGCCCGGCGGGTAGTCCGTCGACGCGATCCCGGTAGGGGCGGAAGGCGCGGCGGTATCGACCGTGAAGACCTTCCACGCCGACCAGCCGGTGTTGTAGTGCGCCCCGTCATACGGACTGGTGCGGAACTTGTAGGTCTTGCCGTTCGTGAGCACCCCGGACGGAACGGTGACCGAGGCGACCTGGCCGGAGGGCACGTACTTGGAGACGATGACGTCGCCGACCTGGGCGTTGGTGGCGTTGTCGAAAATCTGGAAGGTGCCGTTGACCTTGTCCCCGTCGGCGTCGACGAAGGTGTCCCGCAGGGTGGGGGTGGTGGTGTTGACCGTGTAGGCGCCGCCGTAGGAGAAGTACGGCGGTCCCGCCTCCTGCTTGGTGCCAGTGCGCGGCTGGTAGTTGTAGGTCACCACCAGCTTCGGCGGGTTGGCGGCGGCGTTGGCGGAGTTGACCCGCTTCCACTGGCCGGTGGCGGCCGACGGGGCGCGCAGGCCCATGTGGCCACGGGTGTTCTTCGCCGACGCCCAGGTCTGCACCAGAGCGGTGACGTCGGCGTTGATCCAGCCGTCGGGCTGGGTGGAGCAGCCGGGGTTGCCGCGGGTCTCGGTGGAGCTGGCGTACTGCTGGATCCAGGACGGCTGGCTGGTCCATCGCGAAGCGGTGGAGGGCGCGCCGGTCTCCCAGATCGTCCACTCGTACGGCTTGCAGTCGGTGTTGGCCGAGTGGAAGTTCCACAGACTCAGCTTGGCGTCCAGGACCAGTGCGTCGGAGACCGGCCCGGTGTTCCAGGTGATGAACGACCGCGCGTAGCGGGGTGTGCCGTCCGCATTGGTGGTGCCGGGGTTGCCCCAGTCCAGCTCGACATCCGTGGACCAGTCCCGCGTCTCGCCCTGCTGGACGTAGGTGTCGAAGACGTTGGACAGTGCCGAGGTGGAGGGGTCCACCGTCACCGGGTACTTGGTGTCCGGGTCGGCGAGGAAGTCGGCGTCGGGGGTGATGACCAGGTCGACGCCGTCGCCGGTTTCGACGACCTTCCAGTCGACCTTCGCCTGGTTGGTGTGCTCCCCGGAGGCCTTGTCCACGGCGGCGTCCCACATCACCGGGGCGGGCATCACCGCCCGCTTCTTCTTCCCCGACTTGGCGTCGGTGAACAGCAGGCTGCCGTCCTTTTGCTGCTTGACCTTCAGTCCGTCGGTCTTCAGCGGCAGCGTGTAGGAGTAGTTCTTCGCTGCGGGACGCTTGCCGATCTCGACGAACTGCTCGAACCCGGTCCGGGTGGCCTCCACGATCACATCGGCGTCCGGCAGCGCGCCGGGGTAGGTGGCGCGGGTGCCCTCCAGGTCCGGGGCGGGCAGGCCGCCCTTCCACTGCAGGGTGATCTGCTCGTCTCCCTCGCCCAGTGTCACTAGGTCGCGGGCGGGGGCCTTCTCCGCCGCGGCCAGGGACGTGGGCAGCGTACCGCCCTTGCCCGCCAGCGTCAGCTCACCAGGATGCGCCTGGGCCTTGACCGAGCCGTCTGGCTGTCGGGCCAGGTCGACATCGACCTTGACCCACTGCCCGTCGCGCTGGAAGCGGACCGGGCCCGAGGACAGCTCGGTCGTCAGACTGCCGTCCTTGTTCACCCAGGTCGTCGAGGTCTCCGTCCGCTCGCTCAGGGCCTCGACCCGCTTGCTCGACAGTCGCGCGGCCACCTTCGCCGACACGATGTCAGCCGCCTGCGTCACCGCGGGCTCCGGCTCCTTCTCCGCCGACGGACGCGACGGCTGCGCCGTGGCCGCCCCCTGCATGAGGGTGACGGACATCAGGAGAGCGAGGCCGCCGGCTGTCCACCGCAGGCTTCCGCTCTCCACCCCCCCACATACGCCCTCTCTCGTCAGAGGAGGGCGTTTCCCCTATGTCTCTCAAAGCAGTTCCTGTCTGCCGTGAATGGAAACTGACTGCAATGAAAATTATCCGGTGAGTAAAGATGCGAAAGAGGGAGTTATCAACCGCAAGCGGCCAAGGCGCTACTCCCTGTAATGGTGATGTGTGTCACATGTGAATAAACGGTGAATTAGGTTTCCTGGCTGCGAAAAGGCATGCAGGTGAAGCCGCATGCTCGAGCTTCTGCGCAAAGCGCGACATCTTGGAGCACCTCCGGGCGCGGAGTTCGTGTAAGCGGTGGCTTGTTTTCGCTGCTGTGCCGGTTCACAGCGCAACAACCCCCGTGCATGTCGGCGTCCCGGCCCCGCATCCGCTACCGTTCCGGTCCGGTCCGGTGGGGTGGCTGGTCACCCTGATCCGACCAGGACACAAGAAAACAGGGTGCGGTATGAAATCGCGTCGAATATGGGGCACGGGTGCCGCGGTGGCGGCGGGGGTCGCGGGAGTGCTGGTGCTCCAAGGGGTGGTCGGCTCTCCCGTCGGGAGCGCTGATGACGACGGGAAGCCCATGAGATCGGGGAAACCGGTTCGGGCCGACCTCCACTCGGCCGCGCTGAAGGTGACCGACGGCGGCCGCAGTGCCGAGTCGGGCAGGCGGGACGTGAAGCCGTTCAGCATGCTGGGGGTGACCTGGACCGACCCCGGAGCCCGGGTCGAGGGCACGGTCGAGGCGCGGACCCGCGCCGCCGGGAGCGGGAAGTGGTCCGGCTGGCTGGTGCTGGACGGCGACAGCGGGCAGGGCGAGTCCGGCGCCGAGCGCGGCGGCACCGAGCCGGCCTGGGTCGGCCCCTCAGACGGTGTCGAGGTACGGGTGCGGGCCGGGGGGAAGTCCTCGGCCGGGCTACCCGCGGGCCTGCGGCTGGACATGATCGACCCCGGCAGGGCCACCGTCACGGACCTGGAGCCCGCCGCGTTCACCGAGGACGACCCCGGAGCCGATCCCTCCCCCACCGCGGAGCCGTCCGCGCCGGAACCGGACAGGTCAGAACCCGCCACCGAGCCGACGCCGGAGGCTCCGGCAACGCAGAGCGCTCCGGCTACCAGCGCCCCGCCACAGACCACGATGCCCACCGCGCCTACCGTGCCCGCCTCACCGTCTTCGCCGCCGGCGTCGAGCGCATCGCCCTCGGCGAGCCCGTCCCCTTCGGTGAGCGTGCCGCCCGCGCCGCCGTCCACCGTGCCCCAGCCGCCGGTCACCGCCCGCGCGGGCTGGGGGGCGGACGAGTCGATCAGCCCGGAGGAGCCCGGCTACTACTCCAGTCTGACTTTGCGATCTTGCTGCGGACCCGGCTGGAAACGGGTACGGCCACCGCGTGATCATCGGTTGGTGTGTGGACAAACGAAGATCGTGCGGTGGCCGCGG
>NZ_JBXUOY010000176.1:0-11469 GCF_057196705.1 Streptomyces sp. ATLC9
CGGGCCCGCGGGCGGGGCGCGAGCCGGGGGGCCGGCCGGGGGGGGGGGGGGGGGGGGGGCGGCCCCCCCCCCCCCCGCCCGCGGACCGGTCCGCCCCGTCAGGCCGTCCGCCTGTCGCCTCCCCTGATCTTGACGTACAGGGGCGTGCCCAGCGCGACGACCAGCACGGCACCGGCAAGCTGGAGCAGGTGCCGGATCCAGTCGATGCCCGCGGTGTCCTCCACGCCGATCCCGCCGGCCACGGCGTTGCCGATGACACTGCCGATGATCCCGAAGATGGCGGTCAGCCACAGCGGGATGTTCTGCTTGCCGGGAAGGATGGCGCGGGCCAGCACACCCAGGACCAGACCCACGACGATCGCCCACAACCAGCTCATGTCGCCTCCTCGTGCGGAGCGCTCCGTGCACAGCGCGTTCGGTTCGTGCGGTGGGACGCCGCCCGCCCGTGCGGCCGCTGAGCCGCCCGGGCGAGGGCCGTCCCCGGCGCATCGGGTGCCCTCCACCCGGCGTCGTATGCGGCGGAGTCGGGGCGTAGTGTGGAAAAGGCCGGGAACCAGGCGGGAACGCTCCCGGAAACCGGCCGCAGGAGCAGGTGGTGAGTGTGAGGCACAGGCAGCGCGGTCCCGAGGTCTTCCGGATCACCGGAGCCCGTCAGGGGCTGGCGGAGGACGTCCGGGGCCGGGAGCGGCGCTACGTGATCTCGATGCTGGTGCGCACCGCGGCGGTCCTGCTGACCGTGGTGCTGTGGAACGTGCAGCGCCCGCTCGCCGTGGCAGCCCTGGTACTCGGCGCGACCCTGCCGTATGTGGCGGTGGTGATCGCCAACGCGGGACGGGAGAACACTCCCGCGCTCCCCGACTCCTTCGTCCCCGCACCGCCCCGGCGGGCGCTGGGGCCGGCGGACGCCGGGGAGGGGGAGTCCGGGCCGCGGGCTCGCACGATACGGCAGGAGCCACCGGAGCCGGAGGTACCGGAGGAGGCCCGGGAGCCGGGGCGCGGGCCGGAACCGGACCGTGAGCAGGGCCCGGGCGGCCGCGAGTACCGGCGGCCGGAACCCGGACAGGAGCCGAGCCGTCCGGGCCCCGGCCGGCGCGACTGATCCCCTCGGCCCGGAAGCTCAGGAAAACCTCAGATCAATCGCGCTGTTCCGGTCCCCTGCCGCCGGGTGCGCGTGCCATACTGCGTACACGCTCCGCACCCCCCGTCGGAGCGACAGACCGACGCCGGGCGGCTCCCCCCGTGGCTGCCCGGCGTCGCCGTGTTTGGATGGGGTGGTGACCGATCCCGTGACCGCCTGCCCGCCCGAGACCGCCGTCCCCGTCTGCTCCGCCAAGGGCTGCCGTGGGGCAGCCGTGTGGGTGCTGGCCTGGAACAACCCCAAGCTGCACACCCCGGAGCGCCGCAAGACCTGGCTGGCCTGCGAGGAGCACCGTGAGCACCTGTCGCGGTTCCTGGGGATGCGGGGCTTCCTGAAGGACGTGGTGGCCCTCGCCGAGTGGGAGGGCGGTGCGGACCGGGAGGGGCCGAAGGGGTCAGCCGCCGATCGCTGACATCGGACGGTCCGGCTGGAGGAAGGCCGGGTCGTCCAGGCCCGAGCCGGCCTTCTTGCCCCACATCGCCGCCTTCCACAGCCGTGCGATCTCGGCGTCGTCCGCGCCCGCGCGCAGGGCGCCGCGCAGGTCCGACTCCTCGCGGGCGAAAAGACAGGTGCGGACCTGGCCGTCGGCCGTCAGCCGGGTGCGGTCGCAGGCCCGGCAGAAGGGCCTGGTCACGGAGGCGATCACGCCGACGCGGTGCGGGCCGCCGTCGACGATCCAGCGCTCGGCGGGCGCCGAACCCCGGCTCTCCTCCTCTTCCGGGGTGAGGGAGAAGCGGGTACGCAGGGAGGTGAGGATGTCGCCCGCGGTGATCATGCCCTCGCGGCGCCAGCCGTGCTGGGCGTCCAGCGGCATCTGCTCGATGAAGCGCAGTTCGTAGGCGTGCTCGACGGCCCAGGAGAGCAGGTCGGGGGCCTCCCCCTCGTTGAGGCCCGGCATCAGTACCGCGTTGACCTTGACGGGGGAGAGTCCCGCCTCGCGGGCGGCCGCCAGGCCGGCCAGGACGTCGGCATGGCGCCTGCGGCGGGTCATCCGGTGGAAGACCTCGGGGTCGAGGGTGTCCAGTGAGACGTTGACCCGGTCCAGCCCGGCCGCGCGCAGCGCTCCGGCGGTGCGCTCCAGGCCGATGCCGTTGGTCGTCAGCGACAGTGTCGGACGCGGCTCCAGGGCGGCGCAGCGCTCGACTATGCCCACCAGCCCGGGGCGCAGCAGCGGCTCGCCCCCGGTGAAGCGCACCTCCTCCACACCGAGCAGGGTCACGGCGACGCGGACCAGGCGGACGATCTCCTCGTCCGTGAGCAGCTCGGGCTTGGCGAGCCACCGAAGACCCTCCTCCGGCATGCAGTAGGTGCACCTCAGATTGCACCGGTCGGTGAGCGACACACGCAGATCGGTGGCGACCCGGCCGTAGGTGTCCAGCAGCATGCCGACAGCACCCTCCCACGGTTGGACATCTGCCCCGCAGCGTACGCGACACCCGTGCCGCTCGCCGGACGCCACGTCGGGAACGGTGGTTCGGTGTTCGATGGGGAGTTCCACCATTGCCGCTTCCCCCGTATGAGCGATAGCTTCCGTCGTCATACATCCGTACGGTCAAATCCGATAACCGGACGAGTTGTTGAGAACCCCTGCGTTCACACAGACACGGAGAACCCATGGCATCGAGACCCTCCAGCCGTCGCCGCGCCGTCGCGGTGCCGGTCGGTTTGGCGCTGACCGCCTCCCTGGCCCTGCTGCCCGGCGCCGGCACGGCGCTGGCCCAGGAGACCGGAGCCCCGGCCGCCGTGACGGCGGCCGCGGACGGCGAGCAGCTGTCGTACGTGGTCAACACCTCCTCCCACCCGGGCACGATCCGGCGGGTGGAGCGGGAGATAGCCAAGGCGGGTGGGACCGTCGTCGTCACCCACCGCAAGATCGGCGTGATAGTCGCCCACTCGGCGGACTCCGGCTTCGCGGAGCGGATGCGCGGGGTACGCGGGGTGCACTCCGCCGGCGCCACCCGCACCGCGCCGCTCAAGGCCGCGGGCACAACCGAGGTCGGCGCCCCGCAGTACGTGGCGGAGGCGGCCCGCACCAGCGCGGCCACGGCCGCCTCCGAGGGCGAGCCGATGGAGGCCGACCTGTGGGGCCTGCGCGCCATCCGCGCGGACGAGGCCGCGAAGGTCAACCCGGGCAGCGACAAGGTCACCGTCGCGGTCATCGACACCGGTGTGGACGACACCCACCCGGACCTGGCCCCGAACTTCTCGGCGCGCCAGTCGGCGAACTGCGTCGGCGGCGTGGCCGACACCTCCGAGGGCGCCTGGCGCCCGTACACCGACGGCGACTACCACGGCACGCACGTCGCGGGCTCCATCGCCGCGGCGCGCAACGGCGTCGGCGTGGCGGGCGTGGCGCCGGGCGTGAAGGTCTCCTCCATCAAGGTGAGCGAGCCCGACACCAGCCTCTTCTACCCGGAGGCGGTGATCTGCGCGTTCGTCTTCGCGGCCGACAAGGGCGTGGAGATCACCAACAACAGCTACTACGTCGACCCGTACCTGTACAACTGCGAGGACGACGCCGACCAGGGCGCGGTCGTGGAGGCGCTCCGCAGGGCCTCGCGCTACGCCGAGCGCGGGGGCACGCTGCACATCGCCTCGGCGGGCAACTCCAACCACGACCTCGCCTCCGACGCGATCCTCGACGCCTCCAGCCCGAACGACACCACGCCGGTCGAGCGCACCATCGACCCGTCCGAGTGCCTGGACCTGCCCACCCAGCTGCCGGGTGTGGTGACGGTCACGGCCACGGGTGTGCAGGACCTGAAGTCGTACTACTCCAGCTACGGGCACCGCGTCGCCGACGTGGCGGCGCCGGGCGGCGACCGGTTCCAGATCCCGGACACCCCGTCGGGCAACGGCCGGATCCTGTCGACCATGCCGAACGACTCCTACGCCTTCCTGCAGGGCACCTCGATGGCCAGCCCGCACGTCGCGGGCGTGGCGGCGCTGCTCAAGAGCAGGCACCCCTGGGCGAGCCCGGCGATGCTCCAGCTCATGATGAAGGCGCAGGCGGACAACCCCGGCTGCCCGGAGACCTACGACCCGGACGGCAACGGCGTCGAGGACTCCACCTGCGAGGGCGGCAAGCGCGTCAACGGCTTCTACGGCTACGGCATCGTCGACGCCCTGGACGCCGTCGAGTAGGCCGGGCGACCGCCACGCGGCGGGGGGGGGGCGGGCGGGGCGCCCCCCCCCCCCTCCCGTCTCCCGCGCGGCTCCGGCCGTTCCCACCGCTTCCGGCGCTTCCGCCGCCCCCGGCGGGCCGGGAACCGGTCCGCGCGGTCCCGGCTGCCAGCCGGGACCGCGGAAGAGCCGCCCGGAGGCCTCGCGCCAGTCGCGCGCCGCCCGCAGGTCCCGGGCGATCGCCACGTACTCGTGGGTGGCCACGCGCAGCGGGTTGTGGGTGTCGATGTTCTTGGTCAGCCCGTAGACGCATGGCTCGGTCTCGGGCGCGAAGGAACCGAAGAGCCGGTCCCACACGATGAGGATCCCGCCGAAGTTGCGGTCCAGGTAGCTTCCCTGGGAGGCGTGGTGGACCCGGTGGTGCGAGGGCGTGTTGAACACGTACTCGACCGGCCCCGGCAGTCTGCCGATCCGCTCGGTGTGGATCCAGAACTGGTAGACCAGGTTGACCGAGTGGCAGAAGGCGAGCACGGCCGGGTGCATGCCCAGGAAGATCAGCGGCAGGTAGAACGGCCAGCCGGTCAGGGACGTCCAGGGCTGGCGCAGCGCGGTGGTGAGGTTGAACCTCCGGCTGGAGTGGTGCACCACGTGGCAGGCCCACAGGACGCGGACGACATGGTGGCCGCGGTGGGACCAGTAGTAGAAGAAGTCCTGCGCGAGGAGCATCGGCAGCAGCGTCCACCATTCGACGGGGATCCGCAGCGGGGTGAGCGCGTAGACGGCCGAGTAGACCGCCACGATCGGGATCTTCCACAGGGCGTCGAAGAAGAGGCTGCCCAGGCCCATGGAGAGACTGGTGGCGGTGTCCTTGGCCTCGTAGCCCGCGACGGGGCTGCCCGGCTCCTCGGGACGCAGGCGGTGGCTTACCATCTCCAGGGCCGTCAGCAGCAGGAAGGCGGGTACGGACCACAGCACGACGTCGGGGAGGTTCGGCACGCTTGGCATGAAAGCACCGTAGAGCCACCCGGGAACGGCGGCCAGGGTCTGTTACCGACAAGTATGCGAGACGGCCCGTCAGCAGTCCGCTCACACGGGGTGAGCCGCGGTGATGCGAGGGTGTCAGTGTCGGCCCGTATTCTCTGGAACCATGCTCGATGACCAGTCGGCGGCCCAAGCGCGGCCCGCAGCGCAGCCCAGCACCCCGGCCTGGCCCACCGAATACCCCGACGCCTACGCGGTGGTGGACGTGGAGACCACGGGGCTCGCCCGGGACGACCGCATAGTCTCCGCGGCCGTCTACCGGCTGGACGCACGGGGCGACGTGATCGACCACTGGTACACCCCGGTCAACCCGCAGCGGGATCCCGGGCCGACCTGGATACACGGGCTGACGAGCGAGATGCTGGCCGACGCCCCGCTCTTCCCGCAGATCGCCGAGGAGTTCGGCGAGCGGCTGCGGGGCCGGGTACTGGTCGCGCACAACGCGGTCTTCGACTGGTCGATGATCGCCCGGGAGTACGCCCGCGCCCGGCTGCCGGTCCCCGTGCGGCAGCGACTGTGCACCATCGCCCTGTCCAAGGAACTGGACCTGCCGCTGGCCAACCACCGGCTGGAGACCCTCGCCGCGCACTACGGCGTCGTCCAGCGCCGGGCACCCCCGCGGGGGGCCCACGCCCGGGTGCTGGCCGAGGCCTTCCGGCCGAGCCTGCACCTGGCGGCCGCCGACCGCATACGCCTGCCCCTGCTGGCCTGCCGGTCGCTGACCGAGTGGACCGACTCCGCCGTCTCCCCGGGCCCCTCCTCCGCCGCCGCCGGCGGGCGGGACACGCGGCCCTACGCGGGCGGCTGGCGCCCCTCGCGCAGGCGCCCCTCGTGTCCGTATCCCAACCCCGGCCGGTACGAGCCGGGCAAGCCGCTGGTCCAGGGGATGCGGGTGGCGATCTCCGGGGACACCTCCGTGGACCGGGAGCTGCTGGAGGACCGGGCGACCGAGGCCGGACTCCACATCGCGAGCGGCGTCTCCCGGCTCACCAGCCTCCTGGTCACCAACGACCCCGGCTCCGGCACCTCCAAGGTCGCCAGGGCACGCGCCTTCGGCACCCCGGTGATCGACGAGGCGGCCTTCACCCAGCTGCTGCGGGAGGTGGCCCCCGCCCCGGGGGAATGACGACCGGCGGGGTACGGTCGATGACCGTGCCACCCGTATCGTCCGCACCCTCCGCTTCCGCGTACCGCTTCCTGCTGTCCCGGCAGTGGGTGGCGCTCACCCTCATCGCGCTCGTGCTGATCCCGGGCATGGTCGGACTCGGCTTCTGGCAGCTCCACAGACACGAGGACCGAGTGGCGCGCAACGAGCTGGTGGCCGGGAGCCTGGCCGCCGATCCGGTGCCCGTGGGGGAACTGGCCGCTCCGGGCCGCGGCCCGGCCGACGCCGACCGGTACCGCCGGGTGACGGCGACCGGCGTCTACGACACCGGCGGCGAGACGGTCGTGCGCCAGCGCACCGGCGGGGACGGCCGGAGGATCGGCTACCACGTCCTGACCCCGCTGGTCCGCGAGGACGGCACGGCCGTGCTGGTCAACCGCGGGTGGATCCCGGCGGGCGACGACCTGACGGAGTTCCCCGGGGTGCCGGCGCCTCCCTCCGGGGAGATCACCGTGACCGGGCGGCTGATGGCCGACGAGACGGCCGGCAACGGCGTCAAGGACAAGCGGGGGCTGCCGCCCCGCCAGGTGATGCTGATCGACAGCGCGCGGATGGCCGAGGAGCTGGACCGGCCGGTCCTGGGCGGTTACGTCGCCCTGGAGGAGACCTCGCCGGAGTCCTCCGGGGAGCAGCCCGAACGCCTTCCGGAGCCCGACCACAGCGGCATCGGCCCGCATCTGGCGTACGCGTTCCAGTGGTGGCTGTTCGCCGCCGCCGTTCCCGTCGGCTGGGTGGTGCTGGTCCGCCGCGAGCGCCGGGACCGCCTGGCGGGCGCCGCCGGCACGGAGCCCACCGCGGCCGGCCGGTCCGCCGTTCCGACCCCCTCCGCTGCCGGAACGGCGGACCGACCGGCAGACTGACCCCCATGGATCTCGGACTGCAGGACAGGGTGTACCTCGTCACCGGCGCCACTCGCGGGCTGGGCTTCGCCGCCGCCGGGGAACTGGTCGCCGACGGCGCGAAGGTGATCGTCACCGGCCGGAGCGGGCAGACGGTGACCGAGGCCGCCGAACGGCTGGGCGGCGACGCCTTCGGCATGGTGGCGGACAACGCCGATCCGGCCGCGGCCGACCGGCTGGTGACGGAGGCCCACGAGCGCCACGGGCGTCTGGACGGGGTGCTGATCAGCGTCGGCGGACCACCGGCCGGCTCCCATGAGACGGTCACCGACGACCAGTGGCAGTCGGCCTTCGAGACGGTCTTCCTCGGCGCGGTGCGGCTGGCCCGCACCGCGGCCGCGCGGCTGGGCGAGGGTGGGGTGATCGGCTTCGTCCTCTCCGGATCGGTGCACGAGCCGATCCCCGGTCTGACGGTCTCCAACGGACTACGGCCGGGGCTGGCCGGTTTCGCGAAGTCGCTGGCGGACGAGGTGGGACCGCGCGGCATCCGGGTCGTCGGGCTGCTTCCGGGCCGTATCGACACCGACCGGGTGCGCGGCCTGGACGCCATGACCGGGGACGCCGACGCCGCCCGCGAGCGGAGCTCGGCCTCGATCCCACTGCGCCGCTACGGCACCCCGGAGGAGTTCGGCAGGGCGGCGGCGTTCCTGCTCTCCCCCGCCGCGTCGTACCTCACCGGTGTGATGCTCCCGGTCGACGGCGGCGCCCGCCGCGGCTTCTGACCACGCCCGCCGGGCGTCCCGCACCGGACGGGGAACGGGCGGGCCGTGGAGGAAACGCGGGCGGGGCGCGGCGGTGGGGCGGGGACGTCTCAGCCCGTCGCCCCGCCTCGCCGCCGCGCCGGACGCAGCCGGACCTCCGCGGTCAGCTCGTCCAGTCCCGCCGAGTCACGGGCGTGCTCCAGCGCCTCGTCCCGCAGGCGCTGGAGGATCTCGGCCGGGCTCGCGTGAGCGGCCACCGCCAGTGCGACCCGGGCCCGTACCCCGGAGCGGCGGCGGCCCAGCCTCACCCGGACCCGTTCCGCGCCGGGCAGGGTCCCGGCCTCCTCGGCCATGGCGTCCTCCAGGGTCCGCGTCCCCACCAGGGCGCCGTAACCGTCACCACTGTCGACCAGCACCGTGTCCGGCCGCTGCCTCCACAGCTGCGCCGACAGCCACCACAGTGCGAGCAGGAGCACGGCGGCCGGGGCGCCGATCGCCAGGAGCCACCGCCACCAGTCCGCTTCCCGCCACCAGGCGGGTTCCCCGCGGCCGAGCAGCACCTCCTCGGGCCCGTCCCAGGGCGGGTTCCAGGGCAGATCGAAGCCCCAGCGCCGCTGGAGGTCGAGTCCGCCCAGCAGGGCCGCCAGGCCCAGCACCAGCAGGGCCAGTCCCAGCAGCCCCAGCAGGATCCGGTTCGCCACCGTGAGCATCCGGTCCACCTCGCCCTTCCTCAGCCCTTCTTCGGGCGCCGCACCCGGATCGACCGCCGCATCCTCCGGGCGAGCCCGAGCCGGCGCACACCGTCCTCCAGGGTTCTGTCCAGATCTCCCCGCACCTCGCCCAGGGGCCGGAAGTGTGCCCGTGCCCGCACCCTGGTCCGGCGCCGTCCGGTGTCCACCCGGACCGACCGGACCCCGGGCACGTCCAGCAGCCGGTCGTGCAGCACCGCCTCGGCGGCGGACCGCTCCAGTCCGGCGCGCATCCGGATCCCGTGGGAGACGACGCCGCGCATCGGCAGCAGACCGCGCAGCCCGGGGGTGACCGCCAGCACCACCAGCCACAGTCCCAGCAGGGCCGCGAGCGCCGCGCCGGTGATCGCCCAGGGGTCGTCGAGCGGGCGGGCGGCCAGGTCCGCGGTGATCTCGCGCCGCCATGCGGAGGGGGACTTGTCGATGCTCGCGGCGACGGCCTCGTACAGCAGCGCGGCCGCCACGACGGCCAGGACGAGTGCCGTGATCGCGGCCGGCACCCGCCGCGCCGACCAGAAGCGCCGGGTGCTTCCACCACTCCCGACCGAGGTGCCGCCGTCCGGGCGGCGGTCCGCGTCGAAGGCCCCCTCGACGGGCGGCGCCCCGCCGTCCGGGTCCCCGTCGGCGGCGCCCTCCGGGGCCGGCTGCCGTCGGGCGTCGTGACTCATCGTGTCCTCACCGCGCCCTTCCCCCGCCCCGGCCGGCGGACGGTCCCGTGTGCAGCCGCGTCACCTCGACGGTCACCTGCCGGACCGCCATACCGGCCAGTTCCCGCACCCGTGAGGCGACCCGTCCGCGCACCGCGCCGCACCGCGCGCCGATGTCGCAGGGATAGGGGAGCTCGACGGTGACGGCCACCCGGGCCTCGCCGTTCAGCCCGTCCCGGTCGGGAGGGCGGTGGACGGAGACCTTCGCCCTCGGGTCCTTTCCCTCCCGCGGCGTCCCGGACGCCGCGGGGTCCTCGTCCAGCGCCTCGCGGGCGGCCCGTGCGGCGATCTTGGCGACGACCCGGTCGGCGATCCTCGTCGCCCCCCGTTCGGCCGCGGGAACCCAGGAGATCTCCGCCTTGCGGAATTCCTGCGCCACCGGTCACCGCCGTCCGCCGCCGGAGCGGAAGATCTCTCCCGGTTCCAGGTCGCCGTCGAGGATCCGCCCGGCGACGAAGCCGATCACGCCCAGTACCGCCACCAGGAGGAAGGCCCAGAAACCGCCGAAGTATCCGGCGAAGCCCAGCGCCATGCCGGCGATCAAGCCGACTGCGGCCATGCTCATCGTGCGCTCCTCAGCTTCCTGCTCCGCCCAACCCCTGCGGTCAGCGGTGCTCTACTGCAGCCTCGGCCTCTCGGGCTGCTCTTCCCCCTGCTCGTCGTCCGGCAGCTTGACGTCGTCGACCGTGACATTGACCTCGACGACCTCCAGTCCGGTCATCCGCTCGATCGAGCCGATGACGTTCTCGCGCACATCGCTCGCCACATCGGTGATCGACACCCCGTACTCGACCACGATGTCCAGGTCGATCGCCGCCTGTGTCTCGCCGACCTCGACCTTCACCCCCCGCGTGACGGACGGACCGCCACCGCCGCCGGGGACGCGGTCTCGCACCGCGCCGAAGGTCCGGCTCATGCCCGCGCCCATCGCGTGGACGCCGTCGACCTCGCGGGTCGCCATTCCGGCAATCTTCTCCACCACGCCGTCGGCGATCGTGGTCTTCCCGCGGACCCGCGGGTCGCTCGCGCCCCGCCCCTCGCCGAGCCGTCCGCCGGGAGGACCTGAGCGGTCCTGCTGGGTGGCCTCCGTCATTTCCGTCACCTCTTGCCCTCGGTACGGGATTATTCGTTCCGATACATCCACGCTAATCACGTTCACCCGCTTTCGCCTCATGGGTGCACCGCCACGCGGAGGAAGCGGGCGACCGTGCGAAGCCTTTGGCGCAAGGCTGGGCACCGTTGGTGGAGAACCCTGGAGAGGAGCGCTGACCATGGCCACGGACCGGTTGGCTCAGGCGGTACGACGGCAGATCGGCTTCGGACGTCTGCTCCCGCTGGGCGGAGCGGAGGACGGCGCCTGGATCGCGGAGCGGGCCGCGGCCGGTGTACTGCGGCAGGCTGCGAACGGGCTGCCGGGGGTGCGGCCGGGCACACTGCGGCTCTCCCCGGCCGGGTCCGGCACGGCCGGGGAACCGGCCGTGCCGATGCCGCCCAGCGCGCTCCCGCCCGGTCCGGTCGGGATCTCCGCGGAGTTCGAGGCCGGTGCGGAGGAACCGCTGCAGGCGGCGGCCGAGCGGCTGCGCTCGGTCCTGGCCGAGGCGGCGGAGAGCCGCCTGGGGCTGGTGGTGGCGGCGGTCGACCTGCGGATCACCGGGCTGCTGGAGGGGCCAAACGAGGAACCCCCGCCGGAGGAGCCCTCCGGGGAGCGGGCCGACGGCGGAAGGGCCCAGGACACCGGGGAGGCCGAAACGGCGGTGGGCGCCGCGGCACTGGCCGTTCCGGGTGTGGTGCGCCTGGCTCCCGAGCTGGGAGGCGCGGCCCGGGCGCTGCGGACCACGGACACCGGCCCCGGCGACGGAACGGGCGCGGGCCCCGGCCGCCATGTGCGGGTCCAGTTCGCGGTCGCCGCGGACCACCGTGCGCTCGATGTGGCGCGCGGGGTCCGC
>NZ_JBXUOY010000177.1:0-11267 GCF_057196705.1 Streptomyces sp. ATLC9
CCGCGGCCGCCGCGCCGCGCGGCCGCCCCCCCCCCCCCCGCGCCCCCGGGGGGGGCGCCCCCCCCACCGCGGCCGACCGGTGCGTCGTCGCACACGGCGGGGCGGTCGGCCGGAACGGGGGCGAGTGTGACCGCGGACGGCGGGAGGACCGCGCCGTCCGCGGAGGGGTGTGTGCGGTGGAACGGGTGTGGGACGGGCGGAGGCCGCCCGTCCCGAGGTCGGGCGGGCGCGTCGGCACGGGCGTCGTGCGGGCGGCGAGGCCGTGTGCACCGGTAGCCCCGGCCGCGGGCGGCCCCGGTTACCGCACGGCGGCGGTCGCGGGGGCGGGCGAACGGTTCCAGTCCATACGTGACCAGGGAAGAGCGAGGTCGTCCACCGTCGTCACGGTGCGGGGGGCGAGGTCCTCGACGCGCGGCGCCTCCCGGTGCCGGGCGAAAACCGAGTCCGCGTACCGGTGGCCGGTGTCCGCGGCGATGAACAGGACGGTCCCCCCCGGGGCGCGGTCCCTCTCCCAGCGGGCGGCCAGGTAGCCGGCCCCGGTGGACAGGCCGGCGAAGACCGCGTGCCGGCGCAGCAGGTCGATACTGCCCGCGAGAGCGGCGTCGAAGGCGACCCAGTGGATGGTGTCGTACAGGGTGTGCGTGACGTTCGCGAAGGGGATGGAACTGCCGATCCCGGCGATGATGATCTCCGGGTCGGCGACGTGCTCGCTGCTGAAGGTGACGCTGCCGAAGGGCTGGACACCGACGAGCCGGACGCCGGGTGATCTCTCCCGCAGGTACCGGGCGAGAGCCCCGGTGGAGGCCCCCGACCCCACTCCGCCGACGACGGTGAGGCTGTCGGTGCCGGTCTCCCGCCCGACCTGTTCGGCCACGGCCCGGTAGCCGAGGTAGTGGATGTCGTCGTGGTACTGGCGCATCCAGTGGTAGTCGGGGCGCTCGCGCAGGATCTCCTGGATGCGCTCCACCCTGCGCTTCTGGTCGAGCTTCAGGTCGTCGCTCGGACCCATCTGCTCCAGGTGGGCCCCCAGTACGGCGAGTTGGGTGCGCAGCACGTGGTCGACGGTCGTGGAGCCGACGATGTGACAGCGCATGCCGTAGCGGTGGCAGGCGAGGGCCAGGGCGTAGGCGTAGATGCCGCTGGAGCTGTCCAGGAGGGTGTCGCCGCGCCGCACGACGCCGGTTTCGAGCAGGTGCCGTACCGCCGCAAGGGCGGAGACGACCTTCATGGTCTCAAAACGCAGACAGACGAGTCCGTCGTCCAGACGTATCAGGTCCGGTCGGCCTACCGCTTCCGCTATGTGCTCGTCCATTCATGAACTCCTCGCTGGTGGTGAAGGTCGTGAAGGTACGGGTGACCGGGATACCGCCGTCCTCGAGCGCCTCCGCGCAGCGCCGCAGCCGGCGCTCCAGGCCGGGGGAGGCGGGGTCGAAGAGCACTCCGGCCACATTGCCGCTGTGGGCGATCTGCAGGCCCACGGCCCCGACGTGTTCGGTGATCTCCGCGAGGGCGCCGAACTCCTGGTGCCGGAGGATGTGCTGGGCGCGTCGGGCGCTGGCGGTGGCGACCCGGCCCAGGAGCGCGGGGTCCGCCTCGCCGACCGCCCGCCGCAGCAGGGACCGCAGACGTTCGTAGGCGCGCAGGTCCTCGTCGCCGTACGTCTGCGCCGGGAGGGAGAGGGTGTCCACCGGTCTGCCGCCGCCCAGGGCGCAGCCCACGACGACCACGGGAGGCAGCGCGTCGCCGAGCACCTCCAGCACGCGTCCCTCCCGCTGGGCGAACAGCAGTGGCCGGCCGTCGAGCATCAGTGGGTCGGACGCCTGCTCGGCCCGCACCGAAAGACGCGCGATCGCCTCGGGCGGCAGCCGCAGACCGAAGGAGTCCGCGACCGCGCGCACGGCGGCGGTGACGTCGCTGCTGGAGGAACCCATTCCCAGACCCACGGGAATGTCGCCGCTCAGACGCAGCTCCCCGCCGCACACCGGTTCCCGCAGTAGCGCGGCGCACTCCCGTACGGCGAGGACCGCCGCGCGCAGGGCCTTGGTGCGGTCGTCCGGGGTCACCGAGATGTCCCCGGGCGCGGTACCCGGGCGGCGGGTGAACTCCGCTCGCGTACCCAGGCCGGCCATGGGCAGGGTGACCAGGCCGGAGCAGCGCCGCCCGCGGGAGTCGAGGAAGACGCCCTGCAGTATTTCGCCGTGGTGGCAGGGGGCGTGTCCGGTACCGGTACCAGCGGTGCCGGCACCGGACACGGCCCGTGTGGCGGCCACCGTCACGAGCCGCTCTTCGCCCGGTAGCGGTACAGGGCGGTGGGGTCGGCGCTGAACTGTGAGAAGGGGAAGGGCTCGGCGGACAGCGCGGTCACCCCGGCCCCCAGGAAGGCCCGTGCCACCGCGCTGCCGGTCTGGGCGTAGACGACGAGCGGCACCCCCCGGTCGCGGCAGCGCGCCAGAATCGTGTCGAAGGTCCCGTTGCTGAGCGTCATGCCGGTGGCGACCACGGCGTCGGCGGCGGCGAGCACCTCCTCCATGTCATCGGTCACCGGATCGCCCCACTGCGTCGTGCGCAGGTTGAGGTCGCACGGCAGCGGATCGCCGCCGCGTTCGCGGATCGCCGCGATCAGGGGGTTGACGACGCCGATCAGCGCGACCTTGGCGCCGTCCTCGATGTCCAGCAGTCCGGCGATGGCCGCGTCCCGGGCTCTGGCCCGCACCTCGGGGGGACCGGCCGGCAGCGTCACCGGTTCGGCGTGTACCGCCTGCCGGTGGGGCCGGGCCTCGGCGAGGTAGGCGTCGAGGGCGGCGATGCGCAGCGGGCGGTGCGCATCACGCAGCAGCGCCTCCAGCGGGCTGCCCGAGGCGTCCCGGCAGATCGCAGGATCGATCTCGCCGGCCTCGAAGGCGCAGGCACCGAAGGAGCTTCCCAGGCGCACCAGGACGTACTGGTTGAGGTAGGTGGTGTCACCTCCGGCGAGCCGGGTCCCGTGGTGGATCCAGAACACGCTCGTGGCCGTCAGGTCCGAAGGGTACGGCCCCTGCTCGCCCGCCAGAACGGCGGTCAGCAGGTCGTCGACGGTGCCGGGACGGGTGGTGGAGGGCCGCGTACTCATGCCCGGCCCCCGCGGGTCAGCCGGAAAAGGAAGGTGAGGACGCCGTCCTGCCAGTCGTGCAGGTGGTCGATCTCCGGAGTGAACCCCTGGTCCAGCGCGTGCTGGATGATGGTGTGCAGGTCGGCGGTGTTGGAGACGATGACGAACACCTCCCCGCCGGGGGCCAGCAGATCCCTCTCGTTGATCTGCGTGAAGAACTTCGCCAGCAGGGGCGCGCCCACGCAGACGTTGCGCACGATGTCGGGGTCGTCGCTGACGGTCTGGCTGACCGCGGGCGGGTTGAAGGTGACGACGTCCAGCCGGACTCCTTCGGGCAGACCACTGAACACGTCCCCCACCACGGGTATGAGGGCGGTTCCCTCGCGCCGGCCCACCAGACGCTCGTAGTGGCGGGCGGTGGCGGCCACGCTCTCGGGGTGGACGTCGATCGCGTAGATCTCCCGGGCCCCGCGTACCCCGGCGGCCACGGCCTCGACGCCGAGTCCGGCTCCCATGGCCCCGTACCGGCGGCCGCGCACCTCGATCCGGCCGTCCAGCAACCGTTCGTGGATCATCCGGCTGGTCCAGCCCGGCAGGAAGACGCCCGGTGGCACCTCGAAGGTCCACCCGTTCCACTCGTAGTCGCGCGTGGTGTGCAGGTCGGCCTTGGGCTGGTTGAGCGCGACGATCTGCTCGGCGGGCAGAGGGGGCGGCAGCTGCTTCAGCAGGTCGGGCCCGCTGGCTGTGGTGTCCACTGGGTCTCCTTCTCACATGAGGAAGTTGATTATAATGATAATCATATTCAATGATGATGCGTGAGTGACCATCAGTCAAAAGCCGGTGCCGGATATCAGACGGACCCGGGGAACGGACGGGAGGAGCCGCCGTCCGCGTGCCGCGTGACGCCGCGGTAGGCGACCGTGAGGTTGCCCAGGCCGTCGGGGCCGGCCTCCGCGTCGACCCCGAAGACCTCCGCCAGGCGCTCCGGGCTCAGGACGTCCTTGGGAGGTCCGGCGGCGACCAGGCGCCCTTGGTGCATCAACAGCAACCGGTCACAGAAACGGGCGGCCAGTGACAGGTCGTGCAGGGCGACCACCACCGTCTGGTCGGTCTCCGCCAGCAGCTCCAGCAGGGCCAACTGGTGCTTCACGTCGAGATGATTGGTCGGCTCGTCGAGCAGAAGACCGTAGGGCTGCTGGGCCAGGGCCCGAGCGAGGTGTGCGCGCTGCCGCTCCCCGCCGGACAGCGACTTCCACGACCGGGCGGCCAGGTCCGCGAGCCCGACCCGGGCGAGCGCGGCGGAGACGACGGCCCGGTCGGCGGCGCTCGGACCTCGCCAGCGGTCCCGGAAGGGTATGCGTCCCAGTCCCACCACGTCGGCCACCCGCAGTTCGCTGTCGGTGTCGGCGATCTGCTCGACGAAGGCGACGTGCCGGGCGATCCGGAGCGAGGGCCAGCCCCGGATCGACTCCCCGTCGTAGCGGACGACACCCGACGAGGGGGCGCGCACCCCCGCCAGGCAGCGCAGCAGGGACGACTTCCCCGAGCCGTTGGGGCCGATCAGCCCGGCCGTCTCGCCCGGTGCGATCTCCAGGCACACACCGTCGACGACGGTGGTGCCCGCCACCGACCAGCTCACCCCCTCCGCGGCGATCCTCACAGCTCACCCCGCCTGCGCAGGATCAGCAGGAACAGCGGGACGCCGAGCAGGGCGGTGAACACCCCGACCGGGACCTCCCGCGGCTCGAAGGCCGTACGGGCGAGCGCGTCGGTCCACACCAGGAAGACCGCGCCCGCCAGGGCCGAGAACGGCAGCAGCGCCCGGTGCGGCGGTCCGACGACGAACCGGACCCCGTGCGGCACGATCAGCCCGACGAAGCCGATCGCCCCCACCGAGGCGACCGCCGCCGCGGTCAGGACCGCCGTCGTCACCAGCAGCACGCGCCGTGTCGTCCGCACGTCGATGCCGAGCGAGGCGGCGGTATCGGCCCCGAAGGAGAACCCGTCCAGAGCCGTCGAACGCGACCAGACCACGCCCAGGCCGACCGCTGTGACGGCCGCGCAGACGGCCACCGAGTCCCAGCGGGAGGGAGCCATCGAACCGAGCAGCCAGTGCGTGACGGCCCGTGTGGTCTCGGCGTCACCGGACGCCATCAGGATCAGCGAGGTCACCGCGGTGAACAGCTGTCCCACCACCACGCCCGTCAGAACGATCCTGACCGAGTGCATGCCACTGCGCCGCAGCAGGACCATCAGCAGGGCGAAGGACAGTACCGCCCCGGCGAAAGCTCCGCCGGCCACTCCCAGCACACCGGCGCCGACCCCGAGGACGATCACCGTCACGGCGCCGGTCGAGGCCCCCGAGGACACGCCCAGCAGATACGGCTCGGCCAGCGCGTTGCGCGTCAGCGCCTGCAGCACGGCGCCGCACACCGCCAGTGAGGCCCCGACCAGCGCGGCCATCAGGACACGGGGTACGCGCAGGTCCCACACGAGCGAGTCGACCAGGGGAGGCAGCGGCTCGACGCCCAGGCCCAGACGGGAGCCCACCACCGCCACCAGGTCGGTGTAGCCCACCTCGGCGGTGCCTATCCGCACCGAGGCGGCCACCGACGCCACCAGCACCGCCACACCGCCGAGGAACGCCATCACCCGGGGAAGCGCCGGCGTACCGGGCCCTTCGCCGCGGCCCGGCGCGCCGGCGGAGACCACCCGCGCCACCGGGCGCGCGGAGGGGTGCAGCAGGTCCACCGGGTCCGGCCGGGCGGCCGGTCTAGCCGACATGGCCCAGTTCCCTCATGCCCTCGACCAGCAGCCGCAGGGTGTTCACGGTGCGTACCGAGGGGTCCATCTCGATACCGGGCACCTCGATGAGGTGGTCCTCACGCACCGCGGTCAGTTTCGAGACCACCGGGTCCTCGCGCATCATCGCGCGCTTCTCGTCGGCGCTGTCGCCCGGCGCGCCGCGTTCGGACAGGTCGCCGACGACTATGACGTCGGGATCGCGGTCGGCGATCGCCTCCCAGGAGACCTCCGGCCAGTCCTCGTCGATGTCGTCGAAGGCGTTCCTCGCGCCCACGAGCCTGCTCATCTCGCTGGGCATGCCGCCCCGGCCGGCCACGTAGGGTATGCCGTTGTAGACGGAGTACAGCCACACGACCGTGGGTCCCGCCGCGGCGTCGCCTCCGGCCGCGGCGGCCTCCGCCTCCGCGACCGCGGCACGCTGCCGCTCGGAGAGCTCCGCGGCGCGGTCCTCGACGCCGAAGATCCTGCCCAGGTTCTCGTAGTCCTCCAGCAGCAGGTCGAAGACCGTCGTGTCCGGGCCGGCCCGCTCCGGACAGTCCACCGCGCTGACGTACGAGGGAAGGCCGACCGCCTCCAGCTCCTCGCGTGTGCCGACCCGGTCCCTGGAGTACAGGTCGCCGAAGGAGGACACCACCACGTCCGGTGCGGCCGCGCGCAACTGCTCACCCGTCAGGATGTCGGGACTGAGTACCGGGACCTTCTCGTAGGCGTCCCGGTACTCGCGCGCGACCTCCGTCTTCGCATAGGAGGTGCCGGCCATACGGTCCGCGAGCCCGAGCTCCAGCAGGGTCTCGGTGGAGGACTGGTCGAGGGTGACGGCCCGTTCCGGCGGCCTGGCGAAGGAGAGTTCCCGGCCGCAACTGGTGACAACCGTCCGCTCCCCGGCCTCGTTCCGCGTGGACGATTCGCCTCCCGCGGCCGAACAGCCGACGGCGAGGACGAGGGTGAGGGCGGCCCCCGAGCGGACGAGCTGACGCATGAATCCTCCGGTGTGGGACGTGCGGGCGCCGATGTGGATCATGTGAGCGCGATTGGCCGACGGGTAGCCTACCGGTAATCATTTTCATTAGGGTAGTACTGGAGCGGCGTCAGTTCGCGCGCTCTTCCCTCGGGCTGCCCGCCGACCACGCGGCAGCCCCGGCAACGGCATGAACGAGCTTCACAGAAGCCCGCGACAAGCCCGCGACAAGCCCGCATTCACGATGACAGGAGCAGCACACCGTGGCGACCTCGTCCGCACAGGCGACCTCCCAGACCGGTCCGCCGCCCCGTAAGAGCGTCCTGCTCGACACCGGGTTCCTGAGACTATGGGCCGGCACCACGGCATCAGGTCTGGCCACCTGGGCCCTGCCGTTCGTGCTCGGGCTCGCGGTACTCGACCGGTCGCTCACCCCCGCGGGCCTCGGACTGGTCCTGGCCACCCGAACGGCGGGATTCCTCGCCGCGGTCCCGGTCAGCGGTGTCCTGGCCGACCGGTACTCCCGCCGGGGGGTCGTACTGTGGGCCGGGCTCGCCGCGGCCGTGGCGGCGCCACTGATGGCCGCCGGGCTGGGACGCTCGCTTCCGCTGATGGCCGCGGCGGCCGCGCTGGCCGGGGCGGGGCAGGGGGCCTGCCGGCCGGCCTTCCAGGCGCTGACCGCCGAGGTCGTCGACATCGAGCGCAGACAGCAGGCCAACGCCGCCATGACACTGGCGGTCCGCGGGACCACCCTGGTCGGCCCCGCGCTGACCGCCCTGCTCGCACTCCTCCTCGACATCTGGGCGCTGCTGCTGGGAATCGGCCTGCTCTGGCTGGTCGCGGCCCTCGTCCCCGGGCCCGGCGCGGGCGCGCCGGGCCCCGCGGGCCCGCGCGCCTCCTTCCTCGGGGAGTTCGCCGACGGGATGCGCGAGGCGCGCAGGCACCCCTGGTTCGTGGCCGGCCTCGCGGCCCTGACCGCCGTCATAGCCACCGGCTACTCCGCCACCGGCGTCGCGCTCCCCCTGGTCAGCCGCGACCGGTACGGGACCGAGGTCGTACTCGCCGCGGCGATGACCGCCTACACCGTGGGCGCTCTGGCCGGGGCCGTACTCATCGCCCGCTGGCGCTCGAGCTCCCCGGGCTGGACCGCCCTGGCGGGTCTGGCCGCATACGGCTTCGCCCCGCTGAGCCTGACGCTGCCGGTGCACCCCGCCGTCGTGATCGCCGCCTACGCCGTCGCGGGAGTCGGGATCGAGCTGTTCAACGTGCCGTGGTTCACCGCGATCCAGCGCGAGGTCGAACCGGAGAAACTCGCCCGGGTCTCCTCACTGGACTTCCTGCTCTCCTACGGTCTCGCCCCGGTCGGCCTGGCTCTCATAGCCCCGGCCATCGACGCCTTCGGCCCCCGGCCGGTACTCGCCGTCTGCGCCCTGGTCTGCTTCCTCGCGCCGGCCGCGGCGGCGGCGGCACCCACCGCCCGCCACTTCTCCCGGAGCCGAAGCGATCTGCGAACCTGAGGACATGACCGACCGCATCCCGACACGCCAACCGGTACCCGCGCAGGAGGCGGACCCCCGGAGCCCCGGTCTCGTCCCCTCCCGGGTCGGCATCGAACACGCGGACCGGGCCCGCGAACTGCTCGCAGAACACGGCGCGGTCGTCCTCACCGGCTCCCGGGCCACCGCCGACGCCCTCGTCATGGCGGCCGCCCTCATGCTCGGCGGCCGCCTGCGCGAACTCTTCCCCCACCGGCTGCGCACCTCCGGCGACTCGTCGGGGCCCGTCCATCTGCACGCCGACAGCTTCGACCTCCAGGTCGACACCGGAGGCGTCCGCCACCGGCGCCGTGATCCCGACGAGGACTACGTCCTGGTGCAGTGCCTGCGTTCCGCACCGGCCGGAGGAGACTCGTTCGCCGTCGACGCCTACCGCTTCGTGGACGGGCTCCAGGCCACCGATCCCTCACTGTGGGAGTTCCTCACCGGTGCCGACGTCGATCTCTACGGGGCATGGGCCGGACTGCGCGGCCTGCCCTCCACCCCACGGGTCGGCCGCCACGTCGAGTACACCCGCACCGGCAGACGTATCGTCCGCCGTACCGACGGGGCCGCCCCACTGCACCGGGATCCCGACACCGACCACGTACGCGCCATGCTCAACCGCTTCGAGGACGCCGTGCACGCACTGGAATCGGCACTTCCGCGGTTCCGGCTCGACGAGGGGGACATCCTCGTCCTGGACAACTACCGCTGCTGGCACGGCCGTGACGCCCACGAGGGCGACCGCAGCGTCCGCATCCTCACCCTGCGCAGTGCCGACGCCCGCTGAACTCCCCGGCCCCACGGGCCGGGACGGCCCGGGACACCACTCGCGCGGGGGTTCGGGCCGGCCGGGACACCGTGACGCGGGGGGCTGAAGTTCCCCCCGGTGTCCGGACAGCGGGTGGTTACGCCGCGGGGTGAGGTCTCGCTGGAGCAAGGTCCTCGTTTCGGGCGGGGTGACGTACCCGTACCCGGGGTGCTTGCGAAGTCGGGTGCGGTTGTACTCGGCTTCGATCCAGCGGAGGGTGTCGGCCCTGGCGGCCTCGGGTCTCCCGTTGCCGGGTCGTCATGAACATTCCTTCTGTACGGTTCGACGGGCACGCGGCGATGCGCCGTACCCGGTCGGGGACAGCGGAGGGCCGGGGCGCCGGAGGTGTCGAATGTGTTGGACACCCCGATCCGGGCGTTGCTATGTTGAGAGGCGTGTCGAGTCCTGAGGCGGAAAGAAGCGGGCCACCGGTGATCCGGTGGCTGATCGCGTAAGCCTCTGACGACCCTGCTTCCTCCGGCCCCGTCGCCGGGCAGTGCGTCGCGCATCCGCCACGGATCAACCGCATCGCGGGATCACGCCCGGAGCTCTCTCCGGGACGTCTCCCACGCGACTGCGTGGCCTTCCGTCCATGCGTCGCGTCTCCCCTTTCTGCGATGTAGTTGGAGCTTCTTCATGCCATTCGCCATCTACGTTCTCGGGCTGGCCGTATTCGCTCAGGGAACGTCGGAGTTCATGCTGTCCGGGCTGGTGGAGGACATGGCCGCCGACTTGGGCGTGTCCCTCCCGGCCGTCGGCTCGCTCACCTCGGCCTTCGCCGTCGGCATGATCGTCGGTGCACCGCTGGTCGCGATGCTGAGCCTGCGATGGCCGCGCCGCCGGGCGCTGCTCGCCTTCCTCGTCACCTTCCTCCTGGCCCACGTCGTGGGCGCCCTCACCCACAGCTTCGAGGTCCTCTTCGTCACTCGGGTGATCGCCGCACTGGCCAACGCGGGCTTCCTCGCCGTCGGCCTCGCGACCGCGGCGAGCATGGCAGGACCCCAGGCCAAGGGCCGGGCGACCTCGGTGCTCCTGAGCGGGGTCACCCTCGCCTTGGTCGCGGGTGTCCCCCTCGGCGCCGTACTGGGCGAGATCTGGGGCTGGCGCTCGACCTTCTGGGGTGTCGCGATCGTCTGCACCCCCGCGGTCTTCGCGGTGCTGCGGTCCGTGCCGGCGACGCCCGTCGACCCCGCGGCCCCCAGCGTCCGCCACGAGCTGCGGGCGTTCCGCACGCCCCGGGTGATCACGACGCTCATGCTCGGGGCGCTGATCAACGGGGCGACGTTCTGCTCGTTCACGTACCTCGCGCCCGTCATCACCAATGTGGCGGATCTGGGCTCCGGGTGGGTGCCTGCCACGCTGGCGGTGTTCGGCATCGGGTCCTTCGTCGGGGTCAACGTGGGCGGCCGGCTGGCGGACAGCCGTCCCGGCCAGGTGCTGGCGGTCGGTGGTGCGGTGCTGCTGGCGGGCTGGCTGCTCTTCGCCCTCATGGCCGCGAACCCGGCCGTGGCGCTGATCCTCGCCTTCGTCCAGGGGGCGCTCTCGTTCGGCGTGGGCTCCACGCTGATCGCGCAGGCCCTCTACACGGCATCGGACGCCCCCACGCTGGCCGGTGGCTTCGCCACCGCCGCGATGAACGTCGGCGCAGCTGCCGGACCCGCCCTGGGCGGCCTCGTCCTGGGCGCCGACTTCGGCTACCGCTCGCCGCCGGTGGTGAGTGCCGTGCTCGTCGCCGCTGCCCTGGCCCTGGCGGGCGCGGCCCGGGCCACCGGCATCACCGGCGGCAAGAGCGACAACAGCGCCACGGAGAACCGTCCGACCGAGCGCCCGGTGCGGGCCGGTTCCTGACCGCCGCTCTCCGTGCCCGGTGGCCCGTCCTCCTCGTGGGGACCGGCCACCGGCCGTATGCGCACCGCGCGGCGGCGGAGCTCAAGCGGGTAACGGGAGGGTCGTGCTTTGACTTCCTCCCCCTCCTGAAGGAGGGGGATTCCTACGGCTCGCGCCGTGGGGTTTTCTGCTTCATCACCGACTGCCCGCCCGGAGTACTCCGTTGAGGTCTTACACCAG
>NZ_JBXUOY010000178.1:0-11192 GCF_057196705.1 Streptomyces sp. ATLC9
GACGCCCGAGTGGAAGACCCGATACGCGGTCCGCTCCGGAGTGGAGAGCACGGTCAACGAGTTCGCCCACGGCCACGGCATGCGCCGCTGCCGCTACCGAGGACAGGGAAAAGCCCACGTCCAGCACGTCCTGACGGCCATCGCCGTCAACATCGAGCGCCTCAGCGGACTGTCACCGACCGAGGAAGCACCCCCTCCCCGCCAGCCGACTGCCTTCCAGAACTACCTCGACCAGCGCGAGATCCCCCGGCCAAAATCCTGGCGCACCCTGGGCACCTGACCTCGGAAACTCCAAGATCCCCGACAGAGTCAAGCTGGAACGAGGGCGCGAAACCGTTCACCTGGACCGCGACCGCCGGCGAGGTCCTCGCGAAAGTCCGACTCGTCGCGACCAACATGAAGAAACTCGTCAATAACAACTCGAACTGGCATGAACAGGATCACGAGATACTAGGGCATACAGGGCAATACGCCTAGACCAAACGCCCTCTCAGAACGCGCTCCCCCACCACCGTCCACACCCACGGCTGGCACGGCCAGAACGCCTACCACGTGGACGACGTCGCCCTCACCGGCCCCGGCGGCGACCCCGGCGACCCCGACCCCCAGCCCCCGGCCGCACCCGGCACCCCCACCGTCGGCGCGACCACCTCCTCCTCGGTCACCCTGAACTGGAACGCCGTCGACGGCGCCACCGGCTACACCGTCTACCGGGACGGAACCAGAGCACTGTCGGTACAGGGCACCTCCGCCACCGTCACCGCACTGGCGGCCGCCACCTCCTACGAGTTCCGCGTCAGCGCCGTCAACGGCGCCGGCGAGTCCGCCAAGTCCGCCCCCGTCACCGCCACCACCGACCGGACCGGCGACGGCGGCGGCCCCGACAGCGGTCTGCCACGCCACGCCCTCGTCGGCTACCTCCACGCCAGCTTCGCCAACGGCTCCGGCTACACGCGCATGGCCGACGTTCCCGACACCTGGGACGTCATCAACCTCGCCTTCGGCGAGCCCACCTCCACCACCTCCGGTGACATCCACTTCGCGCTCTGCCCGCCGAGCGAGTGCCCGAACGTGGAGACGGAAGAGGAGTTCAAACAGGCGATCAAGGCCAAGCAGTCAGCGGGCAAGAAGGTCCAGATCTCCATCGGAGGCCAGAACGGCCAGGTCCGCCTCACCACCACGGCCGCACGCGACGCCTTCGTCCGCTCGGTCACGGCGATCATCGACGAGTACGGCCTCGACGGCCTCGACATCGACTTCGAGGGCCACTCCCTGTCCCTGGACGACGGCGACACCGACTTCGAGAATCCCAGGAGCCCGGTCATCGTCAACCTGATCTCGGCGCTGAGGACCCTCAAGGCCCGCTACGGCGAGGACTTCATCCTCACCATGGCCCCCGAGACCTTCTTCGTGCAACTGGGCCACCAGTACTACGGATCGGGGCGGTGGGGCGGCCAGGATCCACGCGCCGGAGCGTACCTGCCGGTCATCCACGCATTGCGCGACGACCTGACGCTGCTGCACGTCCAGAACTACAACTCCGGCCAGATCATGGGGCTGGACCGCCACTACCACACCATGGGCAACGCCGACTTCCACATCGCGATGACCGACATGCTGCTGACGGGCTTCCCCGTCGCGGGCGACCCCGGCAAGATCTTCCCTCCGCTGAAGCCCTCGCAGGTGGCGATCGGCCTGCCCGCGACCAGCCGGGCCGGTGGCGGGCACACCAGTCCCGCCGAGGTCACCAAGGCGCTGGGCCGTCTCACCAAGGGCACGGCCTGCGGCACCTACCGGACGCACGGTACCTGGCCCGACCTGCGCGGCCTGATGACATGGTCGATCAACTGGGACCGCTACGGCGGTTGGGAGTTCTCACGGAACTTCGACGGCTACTTCGGACCGTGAGCGGCCGGGGCGCCCCCGGGACCGAACCGCTGAACTCGTACGGCGGCAGCGGCACGCGGCCAGGCCGGCTGCCCGCAGCGTGCCGCAGGGCATCGGCCGGGGTGACTCGTGAACCGCTTGCCGGACCACGGCTCTCCCGGGGCGCCCCTCGTCCGATGCCCGTCCGCGACCTGACTCACCAAACGACTCGTCCAGGAACCGCGCCCGCAGCGCGACATGACCGGCCACCAGCTCGGAGAAAGTCATCCCCGTCGCCGGTCCCACCGACCGCTTCGCCTTCGCCGGATCGGCGCCGTACTCGGCGAGGAACCTCCCCGCGTGCGGCTCGAACTCCGGGCGGCCGCTCCCCCTGCCCGGCGGCGCCCGTCACCGCGGCCGAGCAGGGAGTCGGGCCGCGCGGCCTGTTCGCCGGGGGCGGTGAGGGAGATCGTCACGCCAGGGGGGCTTCTCGGTCCTCGCCGGCCGGGCGTCGCGCGCCGAAGGCGGCCGACATCTCCCCCAGGGTGTCGGCGACCGCGCGGGCGCCGGGCGCGCCCGGTTCGATGAGCGTGTAGTGGCCCGTTCCGGGCAGCACGACGGTCTTCAGGTCACGGTGCACGGACGCGTAGTCCGCGAACTGGGCGAGCGGGACCTCCTCGTCGACGGCTCCGTGCAGCAGCACGGTGGGGACGCCGGTCGTGCCCGCCTCGCGCAGCAGGGTGAGGGGATCGACCGACGGCAGCCGCTGCTCGAACAGGGCCTCATCGCCCAGGAGTTGCAGGGCGGCGCCGTTGCTGAGGCCGTCGCGGCGGGTGGCGGCGAGGTCCGTGATCGGGGCGAGCGCCAGCACGGCGGTCGGCAGGCCGCGGGTGTGCCAACGTGACCCCGGGGGCAGCAGGCCGCGAGCCGCGCACCACAGGGCGAGGTGACCGCCCGAGCAGTGGCCCGCCAGGACGTACGGCCGTCCCCGCGGCAGGGTGTCCACGATCCGCGCGATGTCGTCGAACGTCTCCGGGTAGCCGCCGGCGCCGCCGGACCGGCGAAAGCCCGGGAGCAGGACGTCGAAGCCCCGCTGCGAGAGGTACGCCGCGAAGGGGGTCAGATGCATCCGGTCGTAGCGCCAGTAGCCGCCGTGCAGCAGGATCACCAGCGGGGCGCCGGGGTCTTCGGCGGGCCAGGCGTCGTAGACCTGGTGCGGGTGGTTTCCGTAGGAGCCGTGCACCGGTGCCAGTACCGGCCTCAGACTCAGGACCCGCTTCTCCTCCTCGGCCGCGAAGGCGGATATCGTCCTAGACGCCACCGCGTACCTCCCACAGTTCGGGAAAGACCGGGCGGGTCGCGCGCCGCTCGAGCCAGGCGAGCCCGGTGGACCCGGCGCTGCCGCTCTTGGCGCCCATGGCACGGCGTACGACCATGACGTGGTCGAAGCGCCAGCGTGCCAGGAGTTCGGCGATGTCGGTGAGCAGTTCGCCGAGGGCGAGCAGCGGGTCGTGCTGCGGGCCGGTGTAGACCTGCCGCCAGGCTTCGACCACACCCGGATCGCAGTTGTGGGGTGTGGCCACGTCCCGGTCCCGGACGTGGCCGGGGATGGGCAGACCCTGCCGGTACAGGAAGGACAGCACCTCGTCGTAGAGGGACGGTTCGCGGTAGGTCTCGCCGAGCGCCTCGTGGACCGCGGTGTCACCCTGGTGCAGGCGGAGCATTTCGGCGGACTTGTCACCCAGAAGGAACTCCATGTGCCGGTACATGGCCGACTGGAAGCCGGACGCCTGGCCGAACGCGGCCCGGAAACCGTTGAACTGGGCGGGCGTCAGGGTGGCGATCGGCGCCCAGGAGGCGTTGAGGGCGGTCAGGACACGGCGGCTGCGTACCAGCGCGTCCATGGCGGCGTCCAGGTCGTCCTTGGCGAAAGCCGTCCTCGCGGTGCGCCATTCGTGGACGATCAGGGTGAACCACAACTCCATCACCTGGGTGGTGACGACGAAGCTCATCTCGTCCGGGGCGTCGGTGAGGGGGCGCTGCAGCGTGCTGAGGACGGACGCGCTCACGTAGGTGTCGTAGGGGCTCGCCCCCGGAAAGGGCCGGGTCGGCGGGTCGAGGTCGTCGGCGGTGGGCGGGACGGGAGCCGTCGTGCTGTCGTTCATGGCATCTCCTAATGCTGCCGCCGGCCGGGAGTGCGGCCGTGCGGCCAGGGCGGGGGCCGCCGGTCGTGCGGCGCGGGGAAGCGGTGCCGCGAGCGGCTTTCTCAGACGCCGAGGTGGACGCCGCCGGAGGCGTCGATCCACTGGCCGGTCACCCAGCGGGCGTCGTCGCTCGCCACGAAGGACACCACGTCGGCGATGTCCGCGGGAGCGCCGAGCCGGCCGAACACGGAGGCGTCCGAGTACCTCTGGCGGATCTCCGGGATGCTCAGCGTGGGGTTGATCTCCGTCTCGGTGTAGCCGGGCGCGACGCTGTTCACGGTGATGCCCCGGGGGCCCAGTTCCTGGGCGAGGGAGAGAGTGAGGTAGTCCAGGGCGGCCTTGGTCATGGTGTAGGCGACGATCGGGGGGAAGGCCACGCGGGTGGCCACCGAGGAGACGTTCACGATCCTGCCGCCGTCGCGCAGCCGGTCCAGTCCGCGCTGGACGATGAAGAACGGCGCCTTGGTGTTGATGGCGAACGCCCGGTCGTAGTCCGCCTCGGTGACGTCCGCGATCCGGCGCGGAAGGGTGATGCCGGCGTTGTTGACGAGGATGTCCACGCCGGGTCGCGCGTCCTGCTCGGCCAGAGCCCGGTCGAAGGCCTCCCAGAGCGTGTCGGCATCGCCGGGTGTGCCGAGTTCGGCGTGGACGGGGAAGGCTAGGCCGCCGTCGGTCTCGATCTCCTTGACCGTGCGCTCGGCCGACGCCCGGTCATGGCCATAGTGGACCGCCACGAGGGCGCCCTCGCGGCCCAGGCGGCGGCTGACGGCCCGGCCGATGCCGCGGCTGCCTCCGGTGACCAGGGCGGTCTTGCCCTCGTGTCGCAGGGTGGTGGTCAACGTCTTCTCCTTCGGGTGGGTGGGGTGGGACCAGGGGTGGAACCGGGGTGCGACGGGCGTGCACCGGGTCATGCGTCGAAGTCGAGGGTGAGTTCGGTGCCGAGCGGCCGGGCCCGGCACACGAGCGTGTATCCCGTGGCCAGTTCCTCGGCGTGGAGGGCGTACTGGGGGTCCGCCGTCACCCGGCCGGACAGGACCCGGGCCCGGCAGCTGCCGCACACCCCCTCACGGCAGGCGTAGGGCACGTCGGGGTGGGTGCGCAGCAGCGCGTCCAGGACCGAGGCGTCCTCGGGCCCGGCGGTCGCCAGGCGGCGGTGACCGCCGAGCAGCGCGGTGACGCGGGTGCGGCGCGGGGCGGCCGCCGGACCGGGCGGCGCGCTCCTTGGCGACGTGTCGGCGGGAGTGAACAGCTCCGAACTGATCCGGGCCGGGTCGGCGCCCCACGCCGTGAGCGCCCGGCGCACCGCGACGACCATGCCGGCCGGGCCGCACAGGGCGAACGTGGTGCCCGGGCCGGAGTGGGCGTCGACCGCGGTGAGCAGGCGCGGCAGCTTCACGTCGTCGATCCGTCCGCCCGGCAGACCGCTGCCGTGCTCCCGGGTGAGGACGTACAGGACGGTGAAGCGGTCGACGAACGAGTCCTTCAGCCCGGACAGTTCGTCGGCGAGCAGGGCGTCGGCGGCCGTCGGGACCGAGTGGATCAGGGAGACGCGGCAGGCGGGGTCCTGGCGCAGCGCGGCGGCGGCCATGGCGGCGAGCGGTGTGATGCCGGAGCCGCCCGCGATCAGGACGTGATGGCCGCCGGGCTGACCGGGCAGGGCGAAGGCGCCCGTGGGCGGGGAAAGCTCCAGGACGTCGCCCGGTGACAGGCCGGTGACGGCGTGAGCCCCGAAGCCGTCGGGGGCGCCGCGGCGGATCACCAGACGCAGTGCGGCCGGGTCGGCCGGCGGAGGGCAGACCGAGTAACTGCGGCGCAGTTCCGCACCGGCACGGTGGTGCCGGATGACGACGTGCTCACCGGGCCGGTGGGTGAAGGCGTCGCGCAGGGTATCGGGCACCTCGAGGGTGACCGCGACCGCGTCCTCGGTGAGGTGCCGGACCTCGGCTACCGTGAGCCGGTGCCAGCCGGTACGCCGGCCCGTGGTCCGGGGTCGGCCGGGGGATCCCGTGCGGGGGGCTGTGGGCGTGGTGGCGGGGGTGGTGCCGGGGCCTGCGGTGGTGGGGGTGTTCACGGTCGGCCTCACAGCGCGCTCAGGTGGGGGAACAGCTCGTGGCACGCCGTGCACCGCAGCACGGACTGGCAGCGGGCCGGTCCGAAGGGGCTGTGCGGCCTGGTGGCGCGGGAGCCGCAGTGCGGGCAGGGCACCTCGGCCAGTGCGACGGGGACCGGGCCGTTCGCCGGCGCGGGTACGGGCGGGGCGATGCCGTGGGCGGCGAGCTTCTCCCGTCCGGCCGCGGTGATGCGGTCCGTCGTCCACGGCGGGGACAGCGTCTGCCGGACCCGCCCCCCGGGGTGGCCGCCCGCGGCGAGGACGTCCCGGATCGCGGAGACGATGGTGGGCAGTGCTGGGCAGCCCAGGTAGGTCGGGGTGATCTCCACTTCGAGCACTCCGTCGGCGGCCGGGGTGACGGAGCGGACCACGCCGAGGTCACCGAGGCCGATCATCGGCAGCTCCGGATCGGGCACTGCCTCCACCAGGGCCCGGATCTCCGCCACCGTGCGGGCGGGGCGCAGGGGTGCGACGGGGTGGGGCGCCGGGGGTGTCGTCCGGGGCGGTGCCGACCCCGTCGCCGGAGGGGTCGGGCCGTTCACCAGCGACCTCCCGGGAACTGGCGGTGCACCGACTGCAATTCGGCGATCAGCGCTCCGAACTCCTCGGTGTGCAGTCCCGCCCGTCCGCCCCGTGCCTGCCAGCTCGGGGTCGGCACGGTCAGACCCGCGCGGTTCACGACCTCGCTCACGCGTCGTTCCCACACCGAGTGCAGCGGGGCCGGCGAGGGCACCGTGCCCGCCGCCGCGAGGTGGCGCACCACCGTGTCCTCCTCGAACAGTTCGGCGGTGTAGGGCCATATCCGCTCCAGGCCCCGTTGCGCACGGCGGGAGCTCTCGGGGGTGCCGAGCCCCAGCCGCAGCGTCCAGTTGTCGGCGTGCATCCGGTGGAAGGCCACCTCCCTGGCGGCCCGCTCCCCGAACGCGGCCAGCCGGGCGTCCGCACAGTCGGCCAGGGCCTCGTAGTACAGGACCGCGTAGTGGGTGTAGGCCAACTGGCGGGCGACGGTCACCGCGAAGTCCCCGCCGGGCAGTTCGGTCAGCAGGGCGTTGGTGAACTCCCGGTCGGAGCGGGTGAAGGCGAAGTCGTCCTCGGAGCGCCCGGTGCCGTCGGCGTGTCCGCTGAGGGTGAGCAGCGTGCGGGCGTGGCCGATCAGGTCGAGGGCGATGTTGGACAGGGCCATGTCCTCCTCGATGGTCGGCGCACGCGTGATCCACTGACACAGCCGCTGGCCGAGGACGAGGGCGTCGTCGCCCAGTCGCAGCAGGTGCACGGCGAGGCGGGCGTCGAGGCGGACGGTTTCGGTGGTGGGAGCCGGGTCAGTCGGGGTGGTCACCGTCGGGGCCTTTCTCGGTCAGCGGCGCGAAGTGCTCCGGATACCGGTAGGGCTTGTGGCGGGCGCCCGTGAAGTACGGGTCGTGTTCGTCCGGGGAGACCGCGTGTACGGCTTCCGAGCGGACCACCCACAGTGACAGCGGGTCGCCGCGCCGGGTGTACAGGTCACGGGCCCGCAGCAGGGCCGTTTCGGCGTCGGCGGCGCGTACGGATCCCACGTGCTGGTGGGCTAGGCCCCGGCGAGGCCTGAGGAAGACCTCCCAGGAGGCCGGGGCGCCCTCCCGCCGCCGGCTCATACGCGCTCACCCGCCCGGTCCCGCGCGGTCTCTCCCGGGGCCACGTCCGCCCCCGTGTCCGGATCCGGGTCCGCATCCGAGGGCGGCCCGGCGGCCTCGGAGCGCGCGGCGTACGCGGCGGACGCCTCCCGTACCCAGGCGCCCTCCTCGTGCGCCGCGCGCCGGTGCGCGACGCGTTGCCGGGACCAGTGCGTGTCGTCGCCGAGCGCCGCTCGGTAGACGTCCCAGTCGACGGGGGTGAAGTCGTAGTGTCCGCGTTCCTCGTTCCAGCGGACCGCCGGGTCCGGGAGGGTGAGTCCGAGGCGTTCGGCCTGGGGGACACAGCTGTCGACGAAGCGCTGGCGCAGTTCGTCGTTGGTGTGGCGCTTGATGCCCCAGGCCATGGCACGGCGGGAGACCGCGGCGCCGAGTGCCGCGGTGCGGGCGCCGTCACCGTCACCGTCGGTCCGGGTGTCGGGCGGCCCGAACATCAGCGCCACGGCCGGCAGCCACCAGCGGTTCACCGCGTCCTGGGCCATCGCCTTCTGCTCCGGCGTGCCTTCGCACAGGG
This sequence comes from Streptomyces sp. ATLC9, assembly GCF_057196705.1. NCBI lineage: Bacteria > Bacillati > Actinomycetota > Actinomycetes > Kitasatosporales > Streptomycetaceae > Streptomyces > Streptomyces sp. ATLC9. The sequence goes on from NZ_JBXUOY010000178.1 coordinate 8,362, forward strand.
CGCGCATGAGGTCGTATCCCTGCCGTACGTGGAAAGCCTCCTCCTGGCAGACGCGGCGCATCGCCCGGGCGTACGGCCCGTAGGAGGTGCGGCACAGGGGCGCCTGGTTGATGACGGCGGCGCCGTCCGTCAGCCAGGCGATGGCGCCGGTGTCCGCCCATGTCAGCGCGGGGTGGTTGAACGTCGCCGAGGCCCGCTGCCGGCCCTGGTGCAGGGCGTCGAGCAGTTCGGCCCGGTCCACGCCCAGCGTCTCGGCGGCGGAATAGAGGTACATCCCGTGCCCGGCCTCGTCCTGGACCTTGGCGATGAGCACCGATTTGCGGTGCAGGGAGGGGGCCCGGGTGAGCCAGGCGCCCTCCGGCTGCATGCCGATGATCTCGGAGTGGGCGTGCTGCGCGATCTGACGGATCAGCATCCGGCGGTAACCCTCGGGCATCCAGTCGCGGGGCTCGACGGTCGCCCCCGCGGCGATGAGACCGTCGAAGTGCGCGAGCAGTTCGTCCTGCGCGGCGGGAGCGGCGGCGGTCTGCCGTGCGCTCATGCGCCGCCTCCGCGGCCGGTCTCCGCCACGGCCGGCACGCCCCGGCCCTCGAACCGGGTGTATGGCCTGGGCACTGGCATCACTCCTTCGGCACTTCCTCGGGCTTCGGCCGCCCGGCGCGTCGTGGCGCCCGTCCCGCCGGGCGGGCGGCGCGCTCTCCCCTCTCGGGAAGAGGCTCCGCGCGGGTCCCGCTATCCCCGCGCCGGGCGGTGCGGGCGCGTGACAAAGCTCACACCGGACCGCGGGGATCGCCGCACGCCGCGCGGGCCTCTTGTTCGGGTGACACGGGACCCGCGAAATCCGCTCGACGGCCACCGGCCGTGGCGAAAGGGGAAATCATGAGCGCCATCAGGGAGTTGCTGGTCGAACTCACCGGTACCGCGGAGTTCGCCGACGCCGAGCGGGTCGGTGACGACGTCGACCTCGCCGCGAGCGGCATCGACTCCGGCGACCTGGTGCGTCTGGTCCTGCTCGTCGAACAGCGGCTCGGTGTGGAGATCACCGCCGACGACATGGAGAGGCTGCGCACGGTCGCCGACTACGAGCGGTTCGTGGCCGAGCGTTCCACCGCCGGCGCCGGCGGTGCGTGATGTGGCTGACGCAACTGCTGGAACGCAACCGGCAGTGCCGGCCCGACCGGTTGGCGCTGGTCGACGAGCGGCGCCGGATCACCTGGTCGCAGTTGCACGACCGCACACTCGAGCTGGCCCGGGGACTGGCCGGTCTGGGCATCGGGCGCGGCGACCGCGTCGCGGTGCTGTCCAAGGACCGCGTCGAGGTCCTGGAGGCCTACTTCGCGCTCGCCCGGCTCGGCGCGCTGTTCGTCCCGCTGAACCACAGCCTGGCCGTGCCCGAGGTCGCCGGCATCGTCGAACGTGTCGGAGCGGTGGCCGTCATCGGCGAGTCGGACCTGCTGGACCGGCACCTGGAACTGCCGGCATCGGTGCGGATCAGAGTAGCGCTGGACGAGCCGGCGTTCAGGGCGCTGGGCGCCCCGGCCACCGGGCGTGACCTGCCCGAGGTGGCCGACACCGACCCGATCGCCGTACTGCACACCTCGGCGACCACCGGGCAGGCCAAGGGCGTCACGGTCGACAGCGGTTCGTTCCGTGCCATCGCCCTGGGCTGGCTGGCCGTGGTGCGTCCCACCGACGACATCGTCATGGTCAACTGCTGCCCCCTGTACCACGGCAGCATGGTGGTGTCCCTGACCTACCTGGCCGCCGGCGCCACCGTCGTGCTCATGCCCGGCTTCACCCCGCAGCGGGCACTGGCTGCGGTGGAGGAGCACCGCGCCACCCACATGTGGCTGGTCCCTCAGATGCTCCGCTTCATGCTCCAGGCCAAGGGCACCGCACGCGCCGACCTGTCCTCGCTGCGGGAGGTCCTCTACGGCGCCGCCCCCATGCCCCTGGATGTGTACGCCGCGGCCGTGGAGCGCCTCGACTGCGGTTTCCGGCAGGTCTACGGCATGACGGAGGTCGGCGGGCCCTTCGTCACCCTCGGCCCCGACGAGCATCCGGCCCCCGGAGACGTCACCGCCCGCATCCCCTGCGGGCGCGTCGTTCCCGGCATGTCCGCCCGCCCTGTCGACGAGGCCGGGCGGGAACTGCCACGCGGCGAGATCGGTGAGATCGTCGTGCGGGGACCGGGTGTGATGCAGGGTTACTGGAACGACCCCGAAGCCACGCGCGAGATCGTCCTCGACGGCTGGATCAGGACCGGTGACCTGGGCTTCGTGGACGACGCGGGCCGCATCCACCTCGTGGACCGCACCAAGGACGTCATCATCCGGGCGGGCCAGAACGTGTATCCCTCGGAGATCGAGCGCGCTCTCATGTCCCACCCGGCGGTCCGGGACGCCGCGGTCGTCGGCATGCCCGACGACGACTACGGCGAGGTGCCGCTGGCGTACGTCGCCGCCGAGCCGGGCACGCGGGCCACGGACCTGCTCGCCCACGTCGCACGGCAGCTCGCGCCCTACAAGCGCCCGCGGCGGGTGGAGTTCGTCGAGCAGGTGCCCCGCAACCCCGCCGGGAAGATCGTCAAGAAGCTGCTGCGGGTCTGACGGATGTGCCCGCGGCGGTATCCGCCTCCGGCGGCCGGCCGTCTTCCGGATGTGTCCCCCGGCGTGGCGGCAGGCTCGTACGGCGAGGTGGCCGCCCGGCTGCTCCCGCCACGACCCGCGTGGGCGTCGGCCGGGCTCGGGCTGGGCCTGGCCGTCACCTCGGACCCCCGGGCCGTCCCCGCCGGACCCGCCGAGGAGGCCGCGGCCGCGACGATGCCGCCG
>NZ_JBXUOY010000179.1:0-11152 GCF_057196705.1 Streptomyces sp. ATLC9
CGTCCGGGAAACGGACGCGCCGGGCGGTGCCGTGCCACGGTGTTGTACAACGTACGACGGGGTCGTGAAAGCGCTCTCACCCGCAGAGTGGGACGACCGCCCGCGTCCGGCGGCAGCGCCGGGGTTCCGCGAGAGAAGGAGTTGTTCGCCCGTGCACGGTCCCAGACCCACCCTCGAAGCGGTCGCCGCCCATGCCGGGGTCTCCCGTGCCACCGTGTCGCGCGTGGTCAACGGGGGCGCCGGTGTCCGCAAGCCCCTGCGTGACCGGGTCCAGGCGTCCGTGGCCGAGCTGGGCTACGTGCCCAACAGCGCGGCACGCAGTCTGGTCACCCGCCGTACCGGAGCCGTCGCCGTGGTGATCGCCGAGCCGGAGACCCGCGTGTTCTCCGACCCCTTCTTCGCCCAGCAGCTGCGCGGCATCAGCCGCGAGCTGGCGGCGTACGACACACAGCTGCTGCTCATGCTGCTGGAGGGCCGTACGGACTACGACCGCATCGGCCGCTATCTGGCGGGCGGGCACGTGGACGGCGCGCTGATGTTCTCGCTGCACCGCGACGACCCGCTGCCGTCCATGGCGAACGCCTCCGGCCTGCCCACCGTCTTCGGCGGCCGGCCGGGCTGGCCCGGCGCCGAGGACGACCCCGAGCTGCTGTACGTGGACACCGACAACCGGGGCGGCGCCCGGCAGGCGGTGGAGCACCTGCGCCGGCGGGGGCGGCGGCGGATCGCGGTGATCACCGGTCCGCTGGACCAGACCTCCGCCCTGGACAGGTTCGACGGCTATCTCGACGCCCTGGGTGTGGCCGAACCAGACCCCGCCCTGGTCGCCCACGGCGACTTCACGGCCGAGGGCGGCGAGCGGGCCATGGCCGAACTGCTGGACCGCTCGCCCGGCCCGGACGCGGTGTTCGCGGGCAACGATCTGACGGCCACGGGCGCGCTGCGGACGCTGCGTGCCCGCGGGCTGCGGGTGCCGCAGGACGTGGCTGTGGTCGGCTACGACGACCTGGAGCAGGCCGCCTGGGCCGAGCCCGCGCTGACCACCGTGCGCCAGGACATCCAGGGAATGGGCCGGATGATGGCGGAGCTGCTGCTGCGGCGGCTCGGGCTGGGCGACACCCCCGGTGGCGGCCGGCCGGCCCCGGTCGTCACTCCCGCCCGGCTGGTCGTCCGCGACTCCGGCTGAGCCGGCCCGGCACGGCGGGGTCCGGGCGGTCAGCCTCCCCGCGGCGCCAGCTCGTCGTACACACTCAGCACCTGGGCCACCGTGTCGTCCTCGCTCGGCCAGGTGGCGGCCTGGGCACGCCCGGCCGCGGCCAGGCCGCTGCGCCGGGCGGGATCCCCGAGCAGCCCGCCCACCGCCTCCGCCAGCGCGTCCGCGTCGCCGTAGGGCACCAGCAGCGCGGCGTCGCCGACCAGTTCCGGCAGACCGCCCACCGCGCTCGCCACCAGCGGCACCCCGGCCCGCAGCGCCTCCTGCGCCACCACCGCCCGGCCCTCCCAGCGCGCGGGCAGCACGGCGACATCGGCGGCGGCGAGCAGTTCCAGGGCGTCCGCGCGCCGCCCCAGCAGCCGTACCGGCAGCTTCTCGGCGTCGATGCGGCGCTGAAGCGCGGGGCGCGTCGGTCCCTCTCCCGCGATGGCCAGCAGCGGCTGCGGGTCCAGCCGGCGCCAGGCGCGGGAGGCGGTCAGCAAGGTGGTGTGGCCCTGGCGGGGGACGAGCCGGCCGACGGCGAGGACCAGAGGGCGGCCGGTGACGCCGAGTTCGGCCCGGGTCTTCTCCCGCGCCGTGCCGTCCGGACCGCCCGGCCCCTTCCCGCGGTACGTCCCGCCTGTCACGGACACGGTCACCGGAGCCAGCCGGGCGTCGCGGGCGCCGTGGCGGCGGGCCCGGTCCACCAGGTCCGAGGTGGTGCCGAACACCACCCGCGCGGCCCGCACCACCCGCCGCTCCAGCAGCGTCATCAGCCGGGCCCGCACCCCTGCGGACCGGGCCCGGGCGTGCCAGGTGACCACCAGCGGCGTCCGGCGCCGCCCGCACAGCGCCAGGGCGGACGGCACACCGGCGCGCAGTCCGTGGGCGTGCACCACACCGGCGTCCGCGCACACCGCGCGCAGCACCGCGGCCACCTCGGGGCCGGTGCCGCCGGACAGGGGGACGAAGCGGGCGCCGAGGCCGGTGAAGCCGTGGTCCGGCTCGGTGCCCGGCGGCGCGCACACGGTCACCCGCACCCCCCGCGCCACCAGTCCGGCGGTCAGTGAGCGCACATGCGCGCGGACGCGGGCGCTGCCGCCGCCGATCACCTGCACGACGTGCAGCGGCGGTCCGCCACGCGGTGGAACCGGGGTGGTCTTCACAAGGGGGCCGGAACTCCTGGTGTGAGGGCTCGGAGGAATCGGAGGGCTGGGGGCTGGGAAGGCTGCTCGGAATCACGGGTCCGCCTCCCGTCCGGGGCGCGGACCACGCTCGGCAGCGTACGGCGTACGGACGGTGCGGCACCTCCAGGATGCCACCGCGGCCCCTGGAGGACGCCACACCGTACGGGTGAAACGCGAGCGGCCGAAGGAGGCGCCCGAGGGGTGCCCGGGAACCCGCCTCAGATCCCGGAGCGGGCCGCCTCCAGCAGTTCCTCGGCATGGGCGCGGGCGAGTTGCGAGTCCTCCCGCCCGGCCAGCATCCGCGACAGCTCGCGCACCCGGTCCTCGCCCCGGAGGGTCTTCACACCGCTGCGCGTCACCGAGCCGTCGGAGGTCTTCTCCACTGCCAGATGCCGGTCGGCGAACGCCGCGACCTGCGGAAGGTGGGTGACGACCACGACCTGCGCCGACTTCGCCAGCCGCGCCAGCCGCCGTCCGACCTCCACGGCCGCCCTGCCCCCCACACCGGCGTCCACCTCGTCGAAGAGATAGGTCGGCACCGGGGCGGTGCCCGCGAAGACGACCTCGACCGCGAGCATCACCCGCGACAGCTCACCGCCCGAGGCTCCCTTGGCGATGGGGCGGGGCGGAGCGCCGGGGTGCGGGGCGAGCAGCAGTTCCACCTCGTCCACGCCGTGGGGGCCGAAGGCGACCAGCCGCCCGTCCACCTCGATCCCCGAGTCCTCGTCCGCCGTCCGGTGCTGCCGCAGTTCCACGGTGACGCGGGCGTGCGGCATGGCGAGCTCGGCGAGCTCGGCGGTGACCGCGTCGGCGAACCGCTTGGCGGCCTCCGCCCGGGCGTCCGTCAACCGCTGCGCGAGAGCGGCCAGTTCGGTGCGGAGCGCATCACGTTCGGCGGTCAGTTCACCGATCCGGTCGTCATCGCCCTCGAGCTCGGCGAGCCGGGCGGCGCTCTCCTCGGCCCAGGCCAGGACGGCGGCGGTGTCCTCCCCGTACTTGCGGGTCAGGTGGGACAGGGCGGCCCGGCGCTCCTCGACGGCGGCCAGCCGTGCCGGGTCGGCGTCCAGATCGTCGGCGTACCCGGCCAGTTCCCCGGCGACGTCCGCCAGCAGGATGCCCACCTCGCCCAGCCGGTCGGCCAGCGCCGCCAGTGCCGGGTCGTGCGACCGCACGGCCTCCAGCGCGCGCTGGGCGCCCGCGACCAGCCCACCCGCGTCCACCGACTCCGGGTCGGCCGGATCGCCGGCCAGCGCGTCGTGGGCGGTGGCCGCGGCCGACGCCAGGGCCTCGGCGTGGCCGAGCCGCTCGGCCTCGGCCGCCAGCTCGGCGTCCTCGCCCGCCCGGGGCTCCGCCGCCGCGATCTCCTCCAGGCCGAAGCGCAGCAGATCGGCCTCCTGGGCGCGCTCGCGGGCGCGCGTGGTCAGCTCGGCCAGCTCGGCGGAGACCGCGCGCAGCCGCCGGTAGGCCTCGCCGTACTCGGCCAGGGGGGCGAAGACCGCCTCGCCCGCGTACCGGTCCAGCGCCTCGCGCTGCCGGGCGGGCCGCAGCAGGCCCTGCTGGTCCGTCTGGCCGTGCACCGCGACCAGGTCCTCGCCCAGCTCCGACAGCAGCCCGACGGGCGCCGAGCGCCCGCCGACGTGGGCGCGCGAGCGCCCCTCGGCCGAGATCGTCCGGCTGACCAGCAGTACGCCCTCGTCCAGTTCCGCACCCGCCTCCTCGGCCCGCCGCGCCGCGGGCGCGCCGGGCGGCAACACGATCCGGCCCTCCACCACGGCGGCCCTGGCTCCCACCCGTACCAGGGCGGCGTCCGCCCGCCCGCCGAGCAGCAGTCCCAGACTGGTGACGACCATGGTCTTGCCCGCGCCGGTCTCGCCGGTCACCGCGGTGAAGCCGGGGGACAGCTCGACGACGGCGTCGTCGATCACGCCCAGGGCCCGAATCCGCATCTCCTCCAACACGGATACGACCATACGAGGTTCCACGCCAGGATCCCCACTCACGGTCCGCACCACACGTTCCGCGCGCCCCTTCCTCCCCGCCGTACGCGCACGACGGGCGCGGCCGCGGTCAGTGCGGCGCTCCGCGCCACCCGGCCACCGGGAGGGCGAACTTCGCCACCAGGCGGTCGGTGAAGGAGGCGTGGTGCAGCCGCGCCAGCCGGACCGGCACCGCACCGCGCCGTACCTCCACCCGGGCCCCGGCGGGCAGCTCGGCGGTGCGCCTCCCGTCGCACCACAGGACACCCCCCTGGGTCTGCGGCTGCACCTCGACGGCCAGCACCGAGTCGGGCGTGGTCACCAGAGGCTTGGCGAACAGCGCATGAGCGCTGATGGGCACCAGCAGCAGCGCTTCGACCTCCGGCCAGACCACCGGCCCGCCCGCGGAGAAGGCGTACGCCGTCGAACCGGTGGGCGTGGCGCACACCACCCCGTCGCAGCCGAAGCGGGAGACCGGCCGGCCGTCGACCTCCGCGACGACCTCCAGCATCCGCTCACGGGCGGCCTTCTCCACCGAGGCCTCGTTCAGCGCCCAGTCGCGGTGGACGACGTCCCCGTCACTGTGGACGAGCACATCGATGGTCATCCGCTCCTCGACCTCGTAGGAGCGCGCGACCACCCGCCGCACCACCTTGTCCAGATCGTCGCGCTCGGCCTCGGCGAGGAAGCCGACCCGGCCGAGGTTGACCCCCAGCATCGGCACCCCCGAGGCGCGGGCGAACTCGGCGCCGCGCAGCAGCGTCCCGTCCCCGCCCAGGACGACGATCAGCTCGCAGCCCTCCACGGCCTTCTCGCAGATCTCGCCGTCCGCCACTATCTGCACGGACGGCGGCAGCTCCAGGTCGGCCGCCTCCTGGGCCAGGACGCGCGCGCCGATGCCGCTGCGCAGCAGTCCCTGAACGACCAGTTCGGCACTGCGGACGGCGGCCGGACGGCCGGTGTGGGCGATCAGGAACACCGTCCGAGCGGTGCCCTCCGCGCCCCCGGCGCCCTCGGCGGCCCGCTCGGTCGTGCTCTGCTTCGTGTTCTGCGTGGTCACTGGGGGCCCTCCGCCACGGCTCGGTCGACATCGGCCGGGTCCAGTTCAGGCGCCCCGGCACGCAGCCACAGGAAGTACTCGACGTTACCGGAGGGTCCCGGCAGAGGGCTGGCGGTCACTCCGAGCACGCCGAAGCCCAGCCCCGCGGCCCGGCCCGCGACGGCGCGGACCGCCTCGGCGCGCAGGGCCGGGCTGCGCACCACGCCCCCGCTGCCCAGCCGCTCCCGGCCCACCTCGAACTGCGGTTTGACCATCAGCACCAGGTCGGCCCCGGGCGCCGCGCAGCGCGCGAGGGCGGGCAGCACCAGGCCGAGCGGGATGAAGGACAGATCACCGACGACGAGGTCCACCGGCTCACCGCCGATCTGCTCCAGGGTCAGCTCGCGGACGTTGGTGCGGTCGCGCACCAGCACCCGCTCGTCGCTCCGCAGCGACCAGGCGAGCTGCCCGTAGCCGACGTCCACGGCCACCACGCGCGCGGCGCCGGCGCGCAGCAGCACGTCGGTGAAGCCGCCGGTGGACGCCCCGGCGTCCAACGCCCGCCGCCCGGCCACGGTCAGCCCGCGGGGGGTGAACGCCTCCAGCGCGCCGGCCAGTTTGTGGCCGCCGCGCGAGACGTAGTCGGGGTCGGCCGCGTCCTCGGCGACGACGACGGCGGCGCCGGTCTCCACCTGGGTCGCGGGTTTGGTCGCGGGGGCGCCGCCGACGGCGACCCGGCCGGCGGCGATGAGCCGGCCGGCGTGCTCGCGCGAGCGGGCCAGGCCGCGGCGCACCAGCTCCGCGTCGAGCCGGTTGCGCCGGCCACGCTGGTTTCGTGACGCTGCCACGTGCGGTTCAGCTCCCGGGGTTGTGCGGCGCGCCCGGTGCGGGCGGCCCGGGTCGCTGGTCGAGCGCGGTCAGCGTGTCACGCAGTCCGCGGTGCACATCCTCGTACACCTCCAGATGGCCGGGAACGGCGAGGTGGTCGGCGTCCGCCAGGCGGCGCAGCCGGGCGTCGACCCCGGCGTCCCCGGTGGGCACCACGCGCAGCCCCGGGGGCCGCGGCCCGCCGCCCCCGGCCAGGGACTCCTCCCCCGGCCCCGTCCCCTCGCCCACCGGGCCCCGTGCTGCTGGTTCCGTCTCCGGCGCGCTGCCGGACATCGGCTCGTCCATGGTCACGACGCTACCTCGCACGGCGTCCGCCCCGTCGGCGGGCACTCCCTGTGAGGTACCGTCGTGAGGCGATGGCGACCACACAGCAGTGCCGGACCGCGCTGGAGCGGCTGGCGAGGAACCTCGCGGACGCGGACGACGACGTGCGCGGCGCCGCCGCCCTGGAACGCTCGGTCAGCTGCCGTCTCACGGACCTGGACACCACCTTCACCGGCCGGCTCGTCCACGGCCGCATCGAGGACATGGCCACCGTCCACGGCCCGCCGCCCGTGCGCGCCCAGATCAGACTGGCCATGGCCAGCGACGACCTGGTCTCGCTGGTGGACGGGCGGCTGAACTTCGCCCGCGCCTGGACCCGGGGCCGCGTCAGACTGGAAGCGGGCCTGCGGGACCTGCTGCGCCTGCGGTCGCTGCTCTGATCGTTTCCCTCCCGGACCGAGGACCGAGGAAGCCGGACGGGAACGGTCGGGGAACGCCGCGTCGCCTCCGCGGGCATCGCGGTCCGCCGACCGCACCGCGCCCGACCTCATGACCGATGAGCCCACGGCCGCGCCCGCCGCCCCGTGCCGGCGTGAGAGCGGTCACACAGACCCGGGCGCGGAGGCCGGTGTCACATCCCGAGGGCCGCGAGCGCCTCGTCCGTACCGGCCCCGCACATGCCCTCCCCGGCCTCCGTCCACGCGGCGGCGCACAGTGCCCGCAACCCGTCCACCGGGTCCTCCCCCCGTCCCTCCAGCCGCAGTACGCCGCCCTCCGCGGAGGCCGCCCAGCCGCCGCACAGGAACCCACCCCGCTCCCCGCCGCGCGGCTCCTCCACCTCCGGCTGCGCCCGGTGCAGGGCCCTGAGGTCCGCGGCCACATACGTCGGCCGGTGCCCGGGAGGAGCGGCCAGCAGCTGCGCCGCGTCCGTCACCCCGGTGAGCACCAGCAACGAGTCCACGCCACCCGCGTACGCACCCTCGATGTCGGTGTCCAGCCGGTCGCCGACCACCAGCGGCCGCTCCGCACCCGTGCGCAGGATCGTCTCGCGGTGCATCGGCGGCAGCGGTTTACCCGCCGTCCTCGGCTCCGGAGCCGGGCGCATCCAGCGCGTCGCGATCCGCACCACCTCCACGGCCGCGCCGTTGCCCGGCGCGATACCCCGGCCGCTGGGGATCGTCAGGTCCCCGTTGGAGGCGAACCACGGCAGTCCGCGTCCCACCGCGACCGCCGCCTCCGCCAGCCGCCCCCAGGGCATCTCCGGCCCGCCGTACCCCTGCACGACCGCCGCCGGGGCGTCGTCCGCCGACTCCACCGGCACCAGACCGCGTTCGCGCAGCGCCACCCGCAGACCCTCCGCCCCCACGCACAGCACCCGCGAGCCCGCCGGCAGCTCCTCGGCGATCATCCGCGCCACCGCCTGCGCCGAGGTGACCACCTCCCCCGGCTCTGCGGGCACTCCCAGCCGTGTCAGGTGCCCGGCGACGGTCTCGGGGGTGCGCGCGGCGTTGTTCGTCACGTACGCCAGCCGCATCCCGGCCTCCCGGGCCGCCGCGAGTGACTCGACCGCGTGGACGACGGCCTCGCCGCCCGCGTAGACCACACCGTCCAGATCGAGCAGTGCGGTGTCGTACACCCGGCTCGGCGGGGCTCCGCAGCCCTCAGGCCGGGTCCGTATCGGGCGATGGGGTCCGGTCATCGTCGTCTCGCTCCTCGGGCCGGCGGTCTTCCTCCCCCGATCATCCCTCACCCCGCACACCGGCATAGCATGCACCAATGCTGCGATCCCAGGGCCCCGAACACCCCTCGGGCGGCCTCCTCCTCGCCCCCTTCCGCGGCCTGCGCTACGCCCCCGACCGGGTCGGCAGCCTGGCAGCCGTGACCTCGCCCCCGTACGACGTCGTGGTCAGACCCGACGGCCTGCGCCACCTGCAGACCGCCGACCCCCACAACATCGTCCGGCTGATCCTCCCCGAGGCCGCCGACCCCGCCGCCCGGCACCGGCAGGCCGCCCGGACCCTGCGCCGCTGGGAGACCGACGGCGTCCTCGTACGGGACCCGGAGCCCGCCCTGTACGTCTACGAGCAGCGCCGGGGCGACGTGCTCCAGCGCGGCCTGATCGGCTCCCTGCGGCTGACCCCGCCGGACGAGGGCGTCGTACTGCCTCACGAGGACGTGATGCCGGAGGTCGTCGAGGACCGCGCCGCCCTGATGCGCGAGGCCGCCGCCAACCTCGAACCGCTGCTGCTGTCGTACCGCGGCGACGGCACCGCGACCGGTGCCACCGCCGTCATCGAGCGCACCGCGGGCAGACCTCCGCTGCTCTCCACCACCACCGAGGACGGCTTCTCGCACCGGCTGTGGGCAGTCACCGACACGGAGGAGATCGCCGAGGCCGGGCGCGACCTCTCCCGCCACCAGGCGCTCATCGCCGACGGCCACCACCGCTGGGCCACCTACCTGCGGCTGCGCTCCGAGCAGACCGGGTCGTCCGCCGGCCAGGCCGGCTTCTGGGACCACGGCCTGGTACTGCTGGTGGACACCGCCCGCTACCCGCTGCGGGTGCAGGCCATCCACCGCGTACTGCCCCGCCTGCCGGTGGCCGACGCCCTGGCCCGGCTGGAGGGCGCCTTCGGCGTGGGGGGGGGGGGGGGGGGGGGGGGGCGCGGGGGGGGGGGGGCCGGACGCCGGCCCGCTCCCCCGCGCCCTGCGCGCCCTGGAGACCACCCCCGGCAACGCCTTCCTCCTCACCGGCGACGGCGTCTTCCGACTGCTCCACGACCCCGACCCGGGTCTGCTCACACGCACCGTCCCCGGCGGTCTTCCCGGGGAATGGCGGCGGCTTGACGCCACGGTCCTGCACTCCGCGCTGCTGGGCGCCGTCTGGCGCGTCCCGGACGGCCCCTCCGGGATCGGCTACCTCCACGATGCGGCGGCGGCCGTGGAGCAGGCCGAGCGCCTGGGCGGCTCGGCGGTCCTGATGCGCGCGGTCACGGAGGAAACCGTGCGCGGACTGGCCCGCCAGGGCGTGACCATGCCGCGCAAGTCCACGTCCTTCGGCCCCAAACCGGCCACCGGCCTGGTACTGCGCACCCTCGACGGCCAGCCGGGGGAAGGGCCCGCCTGACCATACGGCAGGGCGGGGTCCGTCCGAGACGGACCCCGCCCTCGCCTCGCGCTCTCGCACCTCAGGCGCCGCTCAGCGCTCTTCCTCCGCGCCCCGGTCACGATCCCGGCCGCGACTCTCGTCCGCGCTCTTCCGGTCCTCCCGGCCGCTCCCGGCCGCGCCCCCGGCCGCCTCCCCGTTCCCCTTCTCCGGCTCCGGCAGCACATCTTCCGGATCCGCTTCCGGGTCGAGCGCGTCCAGGAACTCCACGCCGTCCAGCTGGGCCAGCCGGTCCGACGCGTCGGTCATCCCGCCCTGGTCCGCCTCCAGCGCCCTGGCGAACCACTCGCGGGCCTCCTCCTCCCGGTCCACGGCCAGCAGCGCGTCGGCGTACGCGTAACGCAGCCGCGCCGTCCAGGGCTGCATGGAACTCGACGCCAGCTCGGGACTCTGAAGCGTGACCACGGCCGCCTCGGCCTGCCCCATGTCGCGTCGCGCTCCCGCGGCGACCAACCGCATCTCCACCTGCCCGGCCTTGTCGAGTTTCTGCACTTCCGGCTCGCCGGCCATGGCGAGTGCCTTCTCCGGCCGGCCGAGGCCGCGCTCGCAGTCGGCCATCACAGGCCACAGGTGGGAGGAGCCGGTCATCCGGCGGGCAGCCCGGAACTCGGCCAGCGCCTCGGCGTACTTCCCCACCCCGTATGCGGCGAAGCCCGCGGCCTCCCGCACCGCGGCCACACGGGAAGCCAGCCGTAGTGCGACCTTGGCGTAGCCATAGGCCTGCTCGGCGTCCTCGTCCAGCAACTTCGCCACCATCACCAGATTCCTGGCGACATCCTCGGCGAGCGTCTTGGGCAGGCTCATCAACTCCTGCCGCACGTCCTTGTCCAGCTCCTGCCCGGTGACGTCCTCCGGGATGGGCAGCCGCCTGATGGGTTCACGGTCACGGTCCTGACCGCGGTCGCGCGGACGCTCCTCACGCCGGTAGCCCGGGCCTCCGTCTCCACGTCGGCTGCGGTAACCGCCCCGGTCATCACGGTCCCGGCCGCCGCCCTGACCGTACGGACGCCTTCCCCGGTCGTCATCCCTGCGCGGACCACGCGGCCGCTCCCCCCGATCATCCCGGCGGAACGACGGACGATCGTCCCGCCGGTCACCACGCCCCTGATCCCGATCATCCCGACGGAACGAAGGCCGGTCATCCCGCCGGAAACCACCACGATCATCCCGCCGGTCACCACGCCCCTGATCCCGATCATCCCGACGGAACGAAGGCCGGTCATCCCGCCGGAAACCACCACGATCATCCCGCCGGTCACCACGCCCCCGGTCGTCATCCCTGCGCGGACCACGCGGCCGCTCCCCCCGATCATCCCGCCGGAAACCACCACGATCGTCCCGCCGGTCACCACGCCCCTGATCCCGATCATCCCGACGGAACGAAGGCCGGTCATCCCGCCGGAAACCACCACGATCATCCCGCCGGTCACCACGCCCCTG